>JAWWOY010000558.1:0-5559 GCA_033851195.1 Kribbellaceae bacterium
CGCGAGAGCTGACCGGCGTACTGAGCGACAGGTAGTGCACCCCTGTACGCCGTACGCAACAGGCCGGGTGTCGCTCAGGTGCACTACCGGGTGGCTCGTACTGCCTGTCGCTCCGTACGCCGACCACGGGCGCGGCTGGACGTAGAAACCGGGTACTGGTCGTCGGTGCAGTCGCCGGGTCCGAGTCCGACCCTGGCTCCAGCCGACTGACCCGCAGCTGCACGCGAAGCAGAACGCGGCGACCGCGAGAGCTGATCGGCGGACTGAGCGACAGGTAGTGCACCGCTGTACGGCGTACGCAGCAGGCCGGGCGTCGCTCAGGTGCACTACCGGGTGGCTCGTACTGCCTGTCGCTCCGTACGCCGACCACCGGCGCGGCTGGAACGCGGGCGAGACCACGCGAGAGCAGAATCCCGATTGCAGCGAGGGACCGATGAACCCCGAGACGCCGGACCGCCCGACTCGCTGGGGAACAAGGGACCGATGAACGCCGACACGCCGGGGAACAAGGGACCGACGATCTTGGCTGTGGGGGGCGGTGAGGGAGGCCTGGGGAGTACCGGGGGGAGGCCGTCAACCCAGCAACGGGATGCTGGGCACGGTTGACTGCCTCGCGGAGTGTTCAGTCGAACCCGTGGGCGACCACAGGGGGAATGCTGCCGGCGCGGAGCCCGGCCAGCACCCTTGCCTCGTGCGGTACGACGGGGTCGGGCAATTTGTCGAGCGAGTACCACTCCAGCCCGGCGGCCTTGCCCGGCTCCATCAGCCGCGGCTCGCCGGTCCAGCGGGTGGTGGTGAAGAAGAAGTCGACGCGCTCGTCGATCGACTGGCCGTTGGCACCGGTGCGATGCATCGCGGTAACGGGCACTAGGTCGGCCTCGGCGATCTCCACCCCGACCTCCTCGCGGACCTCGCGCAGCGCCGCGCTGATGACGGACTCACCGTGCTCGACATGACCTGCGGGCAAGGCCCAGTAGCCGTCCATGTAGCCCGTGTTCACCCGAAGCAGCAGGAGCACGTCGTCACGACGACGGAGCGCGACATACGCCGCGGGAATCACCTGGAACCGATCCATGCCGAGAACGCTAGTAGTCCAGCCGTAGTTCGTGAGCTGTCGGCCCCGCGAATGTCACGGAGATGCCGAACGGCCGCAGGAGAACCCTGCGGCCGTTCGGAGGAGCCGGGACCTGAATCAGGCAGGCTGGCCGGGGCCGCCCTCGACGTCGCCGCCGCTGTCGGTGGTGTCACCGCCGCTCGGGCCGACCTCGACATCGCCGCCGCTGTGCTTGGCCGCGGACAATGCGGAGGCGCCGCTCGGGCCTACCTCGACATCGCCGCCGCTGTTGGGACTGCTGTGCCGGCCGCTCGGGCCCACCTCGACGTCGCCGCCGCTGTTGGTGCTGGATCCGGAATCCCCTCCGCCGGACACCGACTCGTTGCCGCCGGGACCTGGCTCGCCGGTGTCGTCAGCGCCTTCGTCGATCGGGTGTGTCATTACTGCCTCCCCAGTTCGTACTGCGATGTCGTGAGCAACCAGTCCGCGGATTGCGGTCCGGACCGATATCGCTTGGATACAGTTCCTACCGGAACTCATCCTTGGACTACAAGCACTTACAAGGCGTGTTGGCACGGAGTTCACGCCCGACCGAGCAGCACTGTCACACTGGACGAATGGTCGTGCCACTCGTCATCGCGGTCGTCGGTCCCACGGCGGCCGGCAAGTCCGACCTGTCCGTTGCCCTGTGCAAAGAGCTCGGCGGCGAGGTCGTCAACGCCGATGCGATGCAGGTTTACCGCGGCATGGACGTCGGTACGGCGAAGATCAGCCCGGCGGAGCGCCAAGGCGTGCCGCACCATCTGCTCGACGTACTCGACGTGACCCAGACCGCCACGGTCGCGGAGTTCCAGCAGCTCGCGCGAGCCGCCATCGACGACTGCCTGCAGCGTGGGGTGGTGCCAGTTCTGGTCGGCGGCTCGGCGCTCTACGTCCGCGCGATCCTGGACGATTTCGTCTTCCCCGGCACCGATCCTGCCGTCCGGGAGCGGCTGGAGGCAGAGCTCGAGCGGGACGGCTCCGGTGCGCTGCATCGCCGGCTGGCCGAGGTCGACCCGGCTGCCGCGGCGCAGATCCTGCCCAGCAACGGACGCCGGATCGTGCGCGCCCTCGAGGTCGTGGAGATCACCGGAGCCCCGTACGTCGCAACGCTGCCCGAGCACAGGTATGTCTACCCGGGCGCCGTACAGCTCGGTCTCGACGTACCGCGGCCCGAGTTGGATGAGCGGATCGATCGCCGGGTGGCTCGTATGTTCGAACAAGGCTTCGTCGACGAGGTTCGGGAGTTGCTCACCAGGGGCCTGCTGGAAGGCCGTACGGCGAACCGTGCGCTCGGCTATCCCCAGGTGATCGGGCTGCTGGACGGCGAGATCAGTGAGGCCGAGGCGCGGGAGCGGACCGCCCAGGCGACCCGGCGGTTCGCCCGTCGGCAGGATTCGTGGTTCCGGAAGGACCCGCGGATCAGCTGGCTCCGATACGACGATCCGTGGCTGATCGAGCACGCCCTGCAGGTGTTGCGACGCCGTACTGCGGAAGGAGGCAACCGGGCGGCGGCGACCGACGTAGTCGAGGTGACAGGCCTGGGGGCACTCGATGCGAGGGGGTGACCGTGAGGCCGAGTTCCGTGAGTACGTGCTCGCGGATCGCAACAGACTGATGAGAACGGCGATGCTGCTGACCGCTGGGGACTCGCACACGGCCGAGGATCTGGTCCAGACCGCTTGTACCCGGGTGTACCTGCACTGGCGCCGGATCCGTCATGACGGCGCCGGACCGTATGCGCACCGCATCCTGGTCAACGCCTTCCTGGACGAACGACGCCGGGCCGGCCGCCACCCGGAGGTGGTGACGGCGGAGACGTTCGAGCCGAGGCTGGCTGACGGGGCCGATCCGGCGGACATGCTGGCGGTCCGGGAGGCGCTGCTGGAGCTCGCGCCACGGCAACGCGCGGTACTGGTGCTGCGGTACTTCGAGGACCTGGACGTCGCCACCTGTGCGCGAATCCTGGAATGCAGCGAGGGAACCGTGAAGAGCCAGACCTCGAAAGCGTTGAAACGACTGAAGGACCTGATGATCGACCCGACGACCGGGAGTGCCTGAGTGGACGAGGTGAAGAGGCTGCTGGAGGAGTTCGCCGACCGTACGGTCGCCGACGTTCCTCCGGTGGATGTGGAAGCGGACGTACTGCGCGGCCGCCGCGCCCTCCGCCGGATCAAGACGCGCCGCCGGGTCACCGGCGTACTGTGCGTCGCTGCTGTGTCGACCCTCGTGCTGGCGGTCGGGAACCAGTTGCCGTGGTGGGGAGCAGGCGACGCGGGGGTCGCCGAGAGCCGGGCCACCCCGGAGTCGAGCCAGTCCGAGGCGCCGGCCCGGACCCCGGCGCCGGGAGCAGAGACCAGGTCGCAGTCCGAGCGACCGCAGTCGTCGATCCTTGCAGCACAGAACGTCGAGCTGGTGGCCAACCGGCAGTCCTGGTCCGGCATCAGCTGCACGCTGGTTCCGATGGGCTGGACCCTCCAGGCACCGGCGGTGACCGGGCAGGCGGTGCTGACGCCGGCGAGTGCCCGCAGCTCGACCGGCGCCGAGAACAAGTTGGTCCTGCAGGCGGCGCCGAAGTCGGAGAAACTACTGGCGGTGCGGGTGCTCCACGCCGACGGCGAGGTCTTCCACGTCGGCACTGTCGCGAACGGCCGCGAGGTGGGACAGGTGCAGCTGGGCGCACGCTGGCTGGTGGTCCGGCTGCCCGCAGGCGACCAGGGCTGGACCGATGACGTGCTGCAGCGCTTCATGGCGTCCTGCACTTTGTCCTGAACAACTCGCCACGCCAAGTGGCGATTCACTCGCTGACGCGGTAAGCAGGGGGCTGTTCCTGTTCCTGTTCCCGATCCAGCGGAGGCACCGTTGACCGCCAAGACCTTGGTCGCAACCCTGACAGCGAGTGCGCTCGTCCTGTCCGGAGTGAGTGCCGGCGGCGCGGTTGCCGCCAAAGCTCCCCAACCACCGGTCAAGACCGCCACCTCGATCGGGTTCGGCGGTGCGGTGGCCTCAGTGGACGCCGATGCCACCAACATCGGCCTGTCGGTGCTTCGTCGCGGCGGTAATGCCGTGGACGCCGCGGTCGCCACGGCCGCCGCGCTCGGCGTGACCGAGCCGTACTCGTCCGGCGTCGGGGGTGGTGGCTACTTCGTGTACTACGACGCCAAGACCCGCAAGGTGCACACCATCGACGGGCGGGAGACGGCTCCCGCGACGATGCCCGCCAACGCCTTCCTCGACCCGGCGACCGGGAAGCCGTACAACTTCTTCCCGCAGTTGGTCACCTCCGGAGTCTCGGTCGGCATCCCCGGCACCCTGGCGACCTGGGACTCCGCGTTGCACCAATGGGGCTCGCTCTCGCTGGGCAAGGCCCTCACGCCGGCGGAGGACCTGGCCCAGCGCGGTTTCGTGGTGGACCAGACCTTCCGCAACCAGACCCTGGACAACAAGGCACGGTTCTCCGCGATCGCGCCGACGGCCAAGCTGTTCCTGCCGAACGGTGACGCTCCGGCAGTCGGCTCGGTCTTCCGCAACAAGGAACTCGCCCAGACCTACGATCTGCTGGGCAAGAAGGGCCTGTCGGCGTTCTACTCCGGTCCGCTGGCCAGCGAGATCGCCGCGGTCGTGAAGACCCCGCCGAAGACTCCAGGCGCGACCTTGCCGCTGATGCCGGGCTACCTGACCACTGCCGACCTGGCGAAGTACAAGGTGGTCGACCGCGAGCCCACCAAGGTCCGGTACGACGGGCTGGACGTCTACGGGATGGCACCTTCGTCATCCGGCGGGACAACCGTTGGTGAGGCCCTGAACATCCTTGCCACGAAGCACTTGTCGACGCTGTCCACCCCGGATGCGCTGCACCAATACCTGGAGGCGTCGGCCCTCGCCTTCGCCGACCGCGGGGCGTACGTCGGCGACCCGGCGTACGTGAACGTGCCGACCAAGGAGCTGTTGTCGGCTGGCTTCGGCGCTGAGCGGGCCTGTCTGATCGACCCGGCGAAGGCCTCGGTCAAGCCGCTCAAGGCGGGTTCGCCAGACGGCGATTACACCCCTTGCGCCGCGGGTGCCGCGACGACGCAGCGGCCGGACACCGAAGGCCTGTCGACCACGCATCTCGTTGCTGCTGACAAGTGGGGCAACGTGGTCTCCTACACGCTGACGATCGAGCAGACCGGCGGTAGCGGCATCACCGTGCCCGGGCGTGGGTTCTTGCTCAACAACGAATTGACGGACTTCTCCGCGGTGCCGGACGCCTCCGACCCGAACCGGATCCAGCCGGGCAAGCGGCCGCGTTCCTCGATGTCGCCGACGATTGTGCTGCGGGACGCCAAGCCGTTCCTGGCGCTCGGTTCGCCCGGCGGTTCGACCATCATCACGACGGTGCTGCAGACCCTGACCAATCGGCTGGACCGCGGTATGACGTTGCCGGAGGCGATCGCCGCGCCGCGTGCCTCGCAGCGCAACACCAC
>JAWWOY010000579.1:0-6702 GCA_033851195.1 Kribbellaceae bacterium
TCCTGCTGGCGACCCATCGCCTGATCCCGCCGACGGAGCTTTGGCCGCAGTTGCTTGCTGGTGCCGTGGTGATCGGGCCGCTGCTCTGGTTGGCCGTGCTCGCGATCAACGACGCGTACGACCTCCCGGGCGATCTTCTGAACCCGCGTAAGTCGAAATCACCATTGCTCGACGGGCGGATCTCACTCCCCGTGGCCCGGCGGATCGCCACGATCGCCGGCGCTGCCGCCCTCGTGGTTTCGCTGTACGTCGGACTGACCTTCGCGCTCGGGGTATTGGTCGCACTGGCGCTCGGCTGGTCCTACAGCGTCCCGCCGGTACGACTGAAGACGCGAGCCGGCTTCGACGTAGCCGTGAACTCCTTGGCGCTCGGCGCATTCGGCCCGATCGCCGGCTGGGCCGCGGTTCGACCGGTCGCCGGCTGGTCGTCCCCCCTCGCCGACTGGGTGGCATCACCGAACTGGGCGAACCTCGACTCGCTGGGTGGTTTCCCCTGGGCGATGGCCGTGCAGGGAACCTTGGTCGCGGTCGGGCTCTATCTGCCGACCACGCTGGCTGATCTGGAGGCGGATCGCGCTGCCGGGTATCGGACGATCGCGGTCCGCCTGGGCGCATCCTCGACATACCGGCTGGGGTTTGTTGCCTGGATCGCGGCCGCCGGGCTGTCCGTCGTACTGGCTGCGGTCGATCACGTGATCCCGCGGGCGATGCTTCCGCTGGAGATCGTGATGGTGCCGGTGCTGGTCGCGGCGTACCGGCGGTTGATCGGGCCGATGCAGACGTTCCGTGGAGTGGTCGTGCTGGCGTCGCTGTTCCTCGGCCCGTGCGGGGCGTTCGCACTGACCTATACCGGCGTCATCTGAAGCCCTCACACCTCTGCGCCTCATCGCGTTCAACTAGGAGACGAACACGGAGGATGAGATGCGGACGTACACAGTGATCGACTCGCCGCTGGGCCTACTGACCCTGACGGCGGAGGACAGCGTGCTCAGCGGGGTCTACCTGGAGAAGCGGCCAAGCGAGCTGGGTCGCAGGCAGGACGAGGGCTTCGACGAGGCAATCCGGCAGTTCGGCGAGTACTTCGCCGGCGAGCGGACTACTTTCGATTTGCCAACGCTTGCTTCAGGCAACAACCTGCAATTCGGCGTCTGGCAGGCGCTCAGCGAGATCCCGTACGGCGAGACCCGTAGCTACGGGCAGATCGCGGACCAGCTCGGATTGCGACACGTCGTACGGGCTGTCGGTGCGGCGATCGGTCAGAATCCCTTGCTGGTGGTCGTTCCGTGCCATCGGGTGATCGGTGCCGACGGCAAGCTAACGGGGTACGCCGGCGGCCTGGAACGCAAGCGACAACTGCTCGACCTGGAGAGGCCGGCACCCGTCGCAGGGAGGCTGTTTTGAAGACCTTCGACTGGAAGTCACTGACGGAAGAGCTCGACGAGCACGGCTGCGCACTCACGCCACCGCTGCTGACGCCGGCGCAATGCACCGAGCTCTCCGGCCTGTACGACGAGGTCGACCGGTTCCGGGCCACGATCGACATGGCCCGTTACCGGTTCGGCTCCGGCCAGTACCGGTACTTCGCCTACCCCCTACCCGAGCTGATCACCGAACTCCGGGAGGCGTTCTATCCACACCTGCTGCCGATCGCGCGGGACTGGGCCGAGCGTCTCGGTAAGCCGGCACCCTGGCCGGACACGCTCACTGACTGGTTGGACGACTGCCACCGCGCAGGCCAGACCCGGCCGACGCCGATCCTGCTGCGCTACCGTGCGGGCGACTGGAACGCGCTACATCGCGACCTGTACGGCGACCTGGTGTTTCCACTGCAGGTCGTGATCGGCCTCGACCGGCCTGGCGCGGACCACGAAGGCGGCGAGTTCTTGCTGGTCGAACAGCGTCCGCGAGCCCAGTCGCGCGGCACAGCGACTTCGTTGCCGCAAGGGCACGGGCTGATCTTCACCACCCGGGACCGGCCGGTGCGTTCATCCCGCGGCTGGTCGGCAGCGCCGGTCCGGCATGGTGTGAGCACCGTGAGGTCAGGACTGCGGCACACCCTCGGCCTGGTCTTCCACGACGCCGCCTGACCTGGCGACCTGGCATGAAGGGACCGATGAACGCCGACTCGCCGGGTCACAAGGGACCGATGATGTGGGGGGTGTGGGCGGCGATGCGGTGGTGGAAGGGGCGGGAGTGGAGGGCGGCGGTTAGTTCGGTTAGGACGACGGATAGGGGGGCGCTTAGTTCGGCGTCCAGTTCGGCCATGGCTGCGGTGGTTGCCTGCCACTCGGCCTCGATGGTGGGCAGCAGGTCGCGCGTCTTGGGGGTGAGATGCACGATGCGTTGGCGGGCGTCGCTGCCGGGCTCGAGGCTGGCGAAGCCGCTGCGGACCAACTGCGCGACGGTCTGACTCGCGGCCGAGTGGGTCACCCCGACAGCGCCGGCGAGATCACGGATGGACAGCGGCCCCTCGGCGACCAGGGCTCGCACGATCGGCGAGAAGCGCGGCCGGTACTCCGCAAGGCCTAGCTGGCCGTAGACCTTGGCGACGTCTCCGTCGAGCAACTCGAGGACGTGACGCAACTGCGTTCCGATCGCACCTTCCATGGTAGAACTATAACAGCGCTGTTACATCTACTGGAGGAAGACCCTTGTATCCGGAGACCGAGCCGTACGACCGCGGCATGCTCGACGTCGGCGACGGCCAGCTCGTCTACTGGGAGGTCTGCGGCAACCCGGACGGCAAGCCCGCGGTCGTGTTGCACGGCGGACCCGGTTCAGGCGCCGGACCGTGGTGGCGGCGCTACTTCGACCCGGCGGCGTACCGGTTGGTGCTGATCGATCAGCGCGGCAGCGGCCGCAGTACGCCGGATGCGGCCGAGCCGGACATCGACCTGAGCACCAACACGACCCACCACCTGATCGGGGACATCGAGCAGCTCCGGAACCACCTCGGCATCGAGCGCTGGTTGGTGTTCGGCGGTTCATGGGGCGCGACGCTCGGGCTCGCGTATGCCGAGCAGCACCCCGAAGCCGTCTCGGAGATCGTGCTGTTCAGCGTCACCAACACCACCCAGCGCGAAGTCGAGTGGATCACCCGCGAGATGGGCCGGATCTTCCCCGAGGAGTGGGCGAGGTTCCGCGACGGCGTACCGGTTGACGAGCGCGACGGGAACCTGGCGCAGGCCTACAGCCGCCTGCTGCACGATCGCGACCCGGCAGTCCGGGAGAAGGCCGCGCGAGACTGGTGCGACTGGGAGGACACCCATGTTGCCACTCACGCGAACTACAAACCGGATCCGCGGTACCAGGACCCGGTGCTCAGACTCAGACTGGCCCGCCTCGTCACGCACTACTGGGGGCATGCCGGCTGGCTCGAGGACGGGATCCTGCTCCGCGAGGCCGGCAAGCTCGCCGGGATCCCCGGCGTACTGGTGCATGGGCGACTGGACATCAGCAGTCCGGCTGATACGGCGTGGAACCTGGCCCAGGCCTGGCCGGACGCCGAGCTGCACCTGGTCGAGGAGGCGGGCCACGGAACCGGAGTACGCAGCATGTCCGAGCTGGTCATCGCCGCCCTGGATCGATTTCGGTCTTAACTGAAAGTTGATCGCTCAGCATCTTTACAACGTTAGATGTCACCAGCACCCTGGTGGGATGACCATTACCAGTCGAGAGCTCGAGACCGCTTTCGCGCTGGACAGGGCTGCTATCGCCAAGTTCGCTGAGCACGGGTTCGTCAAGCTGAAGAACGTGCTCAGCCCGGCGACCATCGCGGCGTACGAGCCAGAGATCACCGGCAAGGTGATCGAGCTGAACACCCAGGACCTGCCGATGGAGGAACGGGACACCTACGGCAAGGCATTCCTGCAGGTGATGAACCTGTGGCTGCACAGCGAGACCGTGCTGGAGTTCGCGTCGTCGCCACGGCTGGCCAAGATCGCGGCCCAACTGCTGGGCGTGCGGGCGGTGCGGCTGTACCACGACCAGGCGCTCTACAAGGAAGCCGGCGGCGGGGTGACGCCTTGGCATGCTGACCAGTACTACTGGCCGTTCACCACCGACCGCTGCGTCACCCTCTGGGCGCCACTGCAGGAGACGCCGATGGAGATGGGGCCGCTCGCCTTCGCGGCCGGCAGCCACAAGTTCGAGCACGGCCGAGACCTACCGATCAGCGACGAGTCCGAGCGGGTGCTGCAGCAGGACCTGGCCGAGCAGAACTTCCCGGAGGTCGCCACGCCGTACGAGCTGGGTGAGGTCAGCTATCACCTCGGCTGGACCTTCCACCATGCCGCGCCGAACCACACCGCCGTACCTCGCCGGGTGATGACGGTCATCTATGTGGATGCGGACATGGAGATCGCCGAGCCGGTGAACGTGGAGCAGCAGCACGACCTGGCCGACTGGATGCCCGGCAACGCGCCCGGCGAGACCATTTCGTCCCCACTGAACCCCATTTTGTACTCCTCCTGACGCGCGGAATTCGCGGCGACTTCGCTTCGACACGCCACCCTCGGTGACCAGGTGAACACAACTTAGTTCACGATGTTGAAGAAGCTTTGCTCCCAACCGCCCCCCTTGAGGAGTCATGCCGTGAAGCGATGGACCGCCCCCTTTGCTGCGCTCACTCTGGCAGCCACGACTGCCCTACTACCCCCCTCGGCCGCTTCGGCCGCACCCGATGCTGACAGTTCGATCGCCGGGATCACCGGTGTCGGCGTACACAACGCCTACGTCCAGGCCACCTTCCCCTGGTTGGTGGACGCACTGGAGTCCGGCGCGTCGATGCTCGAGCTGGACGTCTGGCAGAACTTCCTCGGCTCCCGCACCTACCAAGCCGGCCACGACCCGGGGAACGCCAACAACTGCTCGTCGGCGACCACATTCGCCAACCTGCGGACCGGATCCCGGAACCAGAACTTCCAGACCTGCCTGCGCAACATCCGGCTCTGGCACGACCAGAACCCGAACCATGCCCCGGTCATCCTCAAGATCGAGATGAAGAACGGCTTCGACGGCCGGAACGGGTTCGGGCCCACCCAGTTCGACACGCTGCTGACCAATGCGCTCGGCGCCGGCGCGATCCTGCACCCGGCCCAGGTGAAGGGCAACGCAGCAACGCTGGACGCCGCTGTCCGGGCCGGAGCCTGGCCGAGCCGTGACAGCCTGCGCGGAAAGTTCGTGATCCTGGCCGAGACCGGGGCATTCGAGGCGCAGAACCCGCTCGACAGCTACCACACCGACCTCGAGTACGCCGACTACCTGACCAGTCTCGCGGCCGCCGGGACCCTCGGCAACGCGACCATGTTCCCCACCCTCAACGGCGCCTCCGCGAGCGACCCGCGCACCGGTGATCGCGGCGGCTCCCGGGCCCAGTGGTACGTCACCTTCGACGGCGACGCCAACGGCTGGGTAGCCGGTAGCACCGACTTCTACAAGAACGGCCACTACCTGCTGGTGATGGCGGACGCGCAGAACGTCGCGCCGGCGATCGATGGCCGCAACCCGACCGTGCAGCAGGCCACCGACCGCCTCAACCTCCTGGCGGCCCGCGGCGCGACCATCATCTCCAGCGACTGGATCAACCCCGCCATCCTGAGCCTGACCACTCCCCGCAGCTGACCCCTCCCGGACCGTCCCCCGGCGCTCTTGCCGAAATCCGTATACCTGATTGGGCACAGAAGTCCCTTCTAGGTATACGGATTTCGGTGCGGGTATGCGTCGGGGCTTCGGGATTCGGGTGCGGTGCTCAGCCGCTGCGACTGTCCGGCGGCAGGGTTCTCAACTGGTCCGCACGGCGGTCTGTCCGGTTTGGTCGGCTACGCCGCGGGCGAGGATGGCAGTAGTGCCCACGAGCATGCCGGCCTTACCGTTGCTGGTGTCCCTGGCAACGTAGTCGCGTTCTCCCAGGTAGGTCAGGCTCTTCTTGTCGAAGATCCACTCGTCGCGCTCACCGGTGGCGTCCACGCGAGCAATGCCCACGCCGTGCCGCCCGGCTGCGCCCACCGAGTCGGGGACGACGACAACACCAGGGATCTTCGCGGCGGCACGGTACAGAGCGGCGTTGACCTCGGGCGGCATGATCGACTCACGTAGTAGCTCGCCGATCATGTCGAACGCCTCGTCGTCCGGTCCGGCACCGTGCCCCAAGGTGTCGGCATAGATCTTCTTCAGCAGTGCGGCGGGTCGGTGGGCAATGACGCCAGCCACTGGTACGTCGGGTTGTAAATCCCCGGCTGGCCAGGCGCGGGTTGCAGCGTGATGTCCTGGCTGTTCTCGCGGATCAGCCCCGGCCGGGTGAGGTCCTGCGGCAGCCACACCTCGCGCTGGTGCAGGCGGTCCATCTTCCAGGGCCCGGTGAAGGACTGCGCGATGGTCTCCTGGGCGAAGGCGATCTCGCTCTTGACATAGACGAACTGGTTGGTGCGCACCTCGACCGCCGGCTGGCTCGCGGCCACCGTGGCGATCCGGTCCATCAGGACTGCCACGCCCTTTGTGCTGCCGGGCTGCACCGCGATGACCGGGGCATTCACTCCGGGCTGGCTTTCGGTGCTGGACATGGACAGGTGGTGACGGACTACGGGCAACGCGACGGTCACCGCAGGCAGGGCCAACGCGGCGGTCAAGGCAGGTACGAGGAAGGCAGTCCGCAGCGGCCAGGGCCTGCGTGCCTTCTCGTCCCGTCTCTCCCGCTGGCCCAGT
>JAWWOY010000598.1:0-2535 GCA_033851195.1 Kribbellaceae bacterium
CCGCTGCGAGAGGATGACGTCACAATCCGGCTACCTCGAGCGGCCGACTCCCAGTAGCCTCGCCGACGTCATCGAGGTCATCCTCGACAAGGGCATCGTCATCGACGCCTATGCCCGGGTATCCCTCGTCGGCATCGAGCTGCTGACGATCGACGCCCGCGTCGTAATCGCCAGCGTCGACACTTACCTCCGATTTGCGGAGGCGACCAACCGGCTCGAGCTCTCTGAGCGTGGGACAACGGTCGTTGATCTGCTTGAGGACGCGGCCGAGAAGGCCTCGGAGAAAGTTGCGAAGAGAGTGGTGGAGGAGAAGGTCAGAGGTGTGATCGACCGCGCGTCCGAGGCGGCGAGTGTCCTGCTCTCGTGGACCCCCGAGAGGGCTCGCACCCTGCTGGAAAGCCTTACGGCGTTCGCGGCGCGAGTGCTCCGCTACGTCGCGGAACGCGCTTCGAGGGTGCCTATCCGTGAGGTCCTGGATCACTTCGGTGTCGCGAGCCGGCAGAAGTTGGACGGTCGGATGTCCAGTTTGGGGTCGTCCCTGCGCAAGATGCCTGGCGCGGCCAACCCGATGCCCGCCGTGGGTGACGACTACGTCATGAAGCCGGAGGACGCGCGCGTGTTCCTCACGGCGATTCGGGAAATGCGGTCGTGATCGTCGACGGGCCGAATCGTTCGTGCGTTGTTGATGAACGCGTGATGCTGGTTCCTCTACGCTGGCGGCACCCAGCCGGGCACCTCGCGGCTGGACACCGCCCTCGTTCAAGGGTCCAGCATGACGCGACACTGGTCAGGACGGGACGGCGGCGGAGCTGGTGAGGACGCGGTCGACGATGCCGTACTCCTTGGCCTGCTCAGGCGTGAACCAGCTGTCACGATCGAAGTCGGTCTCGATCCGGTCCAGCGGCTGCCCGGTGCGGTTGCTCAGCAGCTTGGCCAGGTCCTTCTTGGCCAGCAGCATCTGCTCGGCCTGGATCCGGATGTCGGTGGCGGTTCCGCCCATGCCGCCGTGCGGCTGGTGCATCATGATCCGCGCGTGTGGCAGGGCGAAGCGCTTGCCCGGGGTGCCGCAGGAGAGCAGTACCTGCCCCATCGAGGCGATCAGGCCGATCCCGAAGGTGGCGACGTCGTTGCTGATGAAGTTCATCGTGTCGTAGATGGCCAGGCCGGCCGAGACCGAGCCGCCGGGGGAGTTGATGTAGAGGGAGATGTCCGCGTTCGGGTCCTCCGCGTTCAGCAGGATCAGCTGGGCGCACAGGGCGTTGGCGTTCTCGTCCTTGATCTCCTCGCCTAGCACGAGGATGCGCTGCCAGAGCAGGCGCTGGTAGATGTGACCGTCGAGGCCGTTCGGGGGCTTTGCTTCACTCATGTCCACCAGCGTCGCCGCCGGACCGCCACGGCGCCCGGGAATCTGCCCCTGGCAGATCTGCCCTCCGCAGACACCCCGAGATGGCACACTCGATACAGGACGCTGCCGACTGATGGAGGACGACGTGTTGCTACGCCAGGTGATCGGGAACGTCTTCCGTCGGCTCCGGCGCGAGCGGGGGATCACCCTGCGCGAGCTGGCCGACTTGGCCCAGGTGTCGGTGCCCTACCTGTCCGAGATAGAGCGCGGCCGCAAGGAGCCGTCCTCCGAGATCCTGGCCGCGATCTGCCGCGCGCTCGGGCTGGAGTTGGCAGATCTGCTCGATGAGGTCCAGTTCGACCTGGCCGCCGCGCGTCCCGCCGTACCGGTGCGTCTGCAGACCACCTCGATCCAGATGATGGAGTCGGCCCCGGTTCGGTCCGTCTCGTCGGGTCCGCAGGCCTACGCTTCGATCGGATCGTCCCAGGCTTACGCTCTGGTCGCCTGAGTACTCGGGTCCTGAGTGCTCTTCTATTGGCGCCCGGCTGCCCGCGCCTGGCGGTGTGCAGCTGCACCTGCCGAGGTGCTCGAATTCCATCGGGGGCTGCCGGGTTATGCACCCACGCCGTTGACGGAACTGCCGTCGCTAGCGGCTGAACTCGGGGTTCGCCGGGTCCTGGTCAAGGATGAGTCGCAGCGACTGGGTCTGCCCGCGTTCAAGGCGCTCGGTGCCTGGTGGGCGATCCACCGCACGCTCACGGATCGCTTCGGCGGCTGTGGTTTGGCGGGGGACTTGGCGGGGGACTCGGCAGAGGGCATGGCCGAGAACTTGGCTGACCGGCTCAAGGCCGATCCGGTTGAGCTGGTGACCGCCACGGATGGCAACCACGGGCGTGCGGTCGCCCGAATGGCCCGGCTGCTTGGCATCCGGGCGCTGGTGTTCGTCCCCGACGTAGTGAGCGAGCGCTCTATTGCCGCGATCCGAGCCGAGGGCGCAGCCGTCACCGTGCTACCCGACTCGTACGACGCTGCGCTGGTAGCCGCTGCTGATGCGTCAGCGGAGGACCCGCGCCGGGTGTTGGTGCAGGACTCGGCTTGGCCTGGCTACGAGGTCGTACCGGCTCTGATCGTGGATGGCTACTCGACGCTGTTCCGCGAGATCGACAGTCAGCTAGAGCTGCCCCCGGACC
>JAWWOY010000667.1:0-18175 GCA_033851195.1 Kribbellaceae bacterium
GGCGACGATCGTGCTCATAGGTCTACCCCTTCGTCCGGGCCCGCGGGTCGAGCAGGAACACCGCGAAATCGCAGAGCAGGACGCAGATCAGCACGGCGAGCGTCACGAGGAGGAACAACGCCTGCAATAGCGGATAATCCGTGCTCACCGTGGCGTTATAGAACATGTAACCCAGCCCGGGGTAGTTGAAGACATATTCGACCAGAATCGTGCCGGAGATGACGAATCCGAGCGACATGGCGAAACCGGAGAGATTGGGAAGGAACGCGTTGCGGCCGGCGTAGCCGAACATGATGCGACTGTTCGGGATGCCTTTCGCGCGGGCCATCCGAACGTAGTCCTCGGCCAATGTGGTGACCATGTTGTTGCGCATCGTCAGGATCCACCCGCCGATAGCGGTGATGAGAATCGTGCCGGCCGGCAGGATGCCGTGCTTGAGGACACTGCCGATGAAGGCTGCATTGAAGCCTGGCTGCAGTCCCTGGTCGTAGTTGAAGTCGTTGGGCAGGAGCGGGTGGCTCCCCATCGCGAACAGCGAGATGAACAGCAGCGCAACCCAGAAGTACGGCAGCGCGGAGGTGACGACGAAGACCGGCGGCACGATCCCGTCGATCAGGCCGCCACGCCGCCAGCCGGCGACTGTGCCTATCAAGGTGCCGAGCACGAACGCCAGCACGGTGGCGATGCCGACGAGGCCGAGTGTCCACGGCAACGCGGTGCCGATCAGCGTCGTCACGGGAACGCCGAGGCTGCTCCCGATCGACACGCCCCAATGCCCGGTGACCATCGCCTTGAGGTACTCGACGTACTGGAGCCCGACGTTCTTGTTCGGATCGAACCCGAACTCGGCCAGGACCGTTCGTAGCTGCTCGGCTGTGACGACCTGCCCGCCCTTGCTGAACCGGTCTCTCAACGCCTGCTCAGGGCTGCCGGGCATCAGGCGCGGGATGAAGAAGTTCAACGTCATGGCCGCCCAGAGGGTGAGCGCGAAGAATCCCAGGCGACGGGCCAAGTACCTCACGGCCACCATCTCCTCGTGCTCACCCTCATGGAAGGCCTCCCGGCTAGCTATCGGACGTGCTGGCTACTTCTGTGCAGACTTCGAGTACAGCTGGAGCAGGACCTGCGCGACGTCGGGGATGTTGTACGGCGCGGGCTGGGCGAACGGATTGTCCTGGGTCGGCCACCCGGCGATGTCCTTCGTGTTGTATTGGTACCAGTCAACCGACTCCGTGGTGGGGATGATCGGCACATCCTTGATCATCGCCGCCTCGATCTGCTTGATGAGCTTGACCTGGGTCGCACTGTCGGCACTGGCGTACGCGTCAAAGGCCTTGTCGACAGCCGGGTTGTTGTACCGCTCGTGGTTGCTGCTCGACTGCTTGCCGATCGGCGCGGAGTTCTTCGAGTACAACAGCTGGCGCAGCTCGTAGTACGGCGTCGGCCCGCCCGACTCGCTGAAGTAGGCAAGGTCGTAGTCACCGGTGAAGAGCTTGTTGTTGTACGACTGTGCTTGGAGGTCCTGGATGGTCAGGTCGATACCGACGGCCTTCAGTTGCTGCTTGATGACCGCCAGCGAAGCGTCCCAGTCGGTGTAGCCGGTGACTGTGATGATGCTGAGCTTGAGCGGGTTGGAGGACGAGTATCCGGCGCTCTGCAGGAGCTGCTTGGCCTTGTCGGGGTTCGGCTTGTCGTATCCGGAGGCTGTCAGCGCGGCGCTGTCGAAGTACTGGTTGAACGTCGGCGTCACGATGCCGGTCTGGTTCGCCGCCGGCTGGTAGCCGCTCTCGCCGATCTTCGAGATCTGCTCCCGGTCGATCGCCGCGGCGATCGCCTGCCGCACGGCCAAGGTACTGGTCGCTTTGTGCGAGGGATCGAGGTTCGGAAAGATCGCGACGTTGGCAGTCGGCGGGAACCAATAGTTGTTCTCCGGGGACTTCGACTTGTAGAACTGGTCGATGTTCGGGATGTACTGACCGCCCCACTGCGCCTTGCCGCTTTGCAGGTCCAGGTTGGCGGGGTTGTTGTCGAGGTAGGCCGGGTACTCCACCTTCGCCAGGTAGGGCTTGCCCGGCTGCCAGTAGCCGGCGTTGGCGAGGTACTCGATGTTGTTGCTGCTGCATGAGCCGACCGTGAACGGTCCGGTGCCGATCGGCTTCGGGTCGCTCCAGGTGTTGGGCTTCGCAGCGGGCTCGCCGGTCGACCACACGTGCTTCGGGACGATACCGACCTGGTTCGCGAAGTTGAAGAAGTAGGGCTCGGCGGCCTGGCCGAACTTCATGGTGACGCGGCTGCCGCTCGAGGTGACGCTCGTCAGCCCCGCACCCGTCCACAGTGAGTACAGGTCGAGCGCCGGGTGCTGCTTCATCAGATTGAACGTGAACGCCACGTCGTCGGCGGTGAAGGGTTGGCCATCGCTCCACTTCACGCCCGAGCGAATGGTGAACACGATGGATTTCTTGTCGGCGGACCACGTGAAGCCCGACGCCAGCATCGGCGTGGTGGCGCCGCCCTTCAGCACGTTGACGAAGACCAATGGCTCGTAGACGAAGCCGAGCGCCTGGGCGTTCACCGCCGGATTGAACGGGTTGAACTGGCACGGCCACGTCTGGCCGGCCACGTTGGCGATCGTGACCGTGCCGCCCTTCTTGAAGGCTCCCGAGCCCTGATTGCCACCGCTGGGCGCCGTTGGGGCGGGGGTGCTGGCAGCCCCGATCTTCTGATCGCCACCGCTGCAACCCGCCGCCAGTACGGCGACCGCTACGGCGGCGATGGCGACACTCTTCATGGCCCTCATCGTCTGTGCCTTTCACTGCTCGTGCGGCAGGTCTTCGCCGTATGGCGGGCGGCCTGCGCTGCTGGTTGTCGGGCTCGTGATCGGGACGAGCCGGTCATGCCAAGACCTCCTCACCGAGGACGCCGCCCGCCGCCTCGACACCAAGCGCAAGCACCCCGACAAGCGGCGCGTCATCAGGAAATCGGGCCACCATCAATTCCGGCGGGAACGGGACCGCCGCGTCGAGTGCCCGGCGCAGACCAGGTTCGATCTGTGCCCACGAACCGACCAGGCCGCCACCGCCGACAATTCGTACCGGGTCGATGGCTATCGCCAGGTTGACGACGTGCATCGCCAGTTCGTGGATGAAAGTGTCGGTGAGCGCCGCGGCATCCGGCCGGGTCTCCGCCAGCGCAAAGACTTCGGCGGCGGTCACCGGCTGCCCAAGCCGGGCACTGCCGGCCGCCGCGAGCGCCTGGCCACTCACGACGTCCTCCAGGATGGTGCGCTCCGCGGGTGCGACCCACACGTCCGCCGTGGTACGCAGGTTGTAGCCGATCTCGCCGGCTGCCCCGTGCGCCCCGGAGACCACCACATCTCCTGCGACGATCGCCACCGCCAGACCGGTACCGAGGTTGAGGTAGATGCCCGGATCGCAGCCCGCGAGCGCACCCCATCGCAGCTCGGCCGCGGCGGCAGCCTTCACGTCGGTGCTGAGACGTACGGGGATGCCGGGAAAGGCGTCCCGCACCCGCTGTCCGAAGGCGATCTCGCCCCAGCCGGGAAAGGTCGGCGCGAGTTCGACCCGATCGTCGAACGGTATGCCGAGGGTGGCGGCGCCGACCGCCACGAGCTCCCGCTCGGGGGCCACGTCCGCCAGCAGGTCGCGCGCCGCGGCCAGGCCGCGAGCCATAGCAGCCTCGGCTCCGACCTCGGCCAGGCTCTCGACGGTCGCCGCACCGAGGCGCCGGCCGGAGAGATCGCCCACCGCAACGGCGATCTTCGTACCGCCGAAGTCGAGCCCGAGGACGACTGGCGAACGAGTCATGGGCTGGCGCCCTCCTGGTACCTACCAATAGAATCGTTAGGAAAGTAACCTAGCGATTGGGTTCGGCACAAGGCTCTCTTGTTACGGCAGTGATAAGAGCTCGGGACGCAAGGGGATCGACGTGACGGTTGTCGCTGGAGGCGTCTCCGCGGCCCGCCCGCAACTGATCCGCGCGATCAACGAGCAGGTCCTGCTGGACCACATCCGGCGGTCCGGCCCGCTGTCGAGGGCGGAACTGGCCCGGATCTCCGGCTTGTCCAAACCGACAGTCTCATTGGCACTGCTCAACATCGAGCGCGCCGGGCTCGTGCACGCGACCGGGAAGCGCACGGGCGTCCCCGGTACGGCCGCGATCCTGTACGAGGTACGGCCGGACGCCGGGTACGTCCTCGGTCTGGATGTCGGGCGCCAGTTCCTTCGCGGTGCGGTCGCCGACCTGGCCGGCACCGTCCGTAGCCGGCTGAGTGTGCGGACCGAGGCTGCGAACGCGCCGGCCCGGGTCCAGGAGCTTGCTGACCTCGCGACCACGCTGCTGGGTGACGCGGGCATCGCCGCCTCGCAGTTGACTCAGACCGTGATCGGAAGCCCCGGTGTTTATGACCCGAAGCTCGACACCTTGACGCTGACCGGGCGCCTGTCCGGCTGGGACTCTCCGACCGTGCTGGCCGCGCTGCGCGACGAGTTCGGGTCTACGTTGATGATCGAGAACGACGTGGACGCGGCCGCCCTGGCCGAACGGGTGCACGGTCATGGTCGCGATGTCGACAGCTTCGCGTTCGTCTCCGTCGGCACGGGCATCGGCATGGGGTTGGTGCTTGGCGGCAGGCTCCATCGTGGCGCCCACGGTGTGGCCGGCGAGATCAGCTATCTGCCTTTTGCCGAAGGCAGCGGCAGCGATGAGCGGGATGTCCGCAAGCGGGGCAGCTTCGAAGCATCGGCCTCGGCCGCGGCTGTGGTCCGAGCCGCCAGACGCGCAGGCGTACGCGGTGGATCGTCGGCCGAGAAGGTATTCGCGGCCGCCACGCGCGGCGATCCGGTCGCTGCCGGGATCGTGGCCGAGGAGGCGCTGCTCGTGGCCAAGGCAGTGTGCACCGTCATCGCGGTCGTCGACCCGGAGCTGATCGTGCTGGGCGGTGGCATCGGGCAGGCGCCGGGTTTCCTTGCCGCCGTCGTCGACCAGTTGCGCCCACTGGCGCCGGTGCTGCCGGAGGTGAAGGTGAGCGTACTCGGCATCGACACAGTGGTGGCAGGGTGCATCGCCGCCGGACTCGACCGGGCCTGGCACCTCGTGACCGCCGCCATCCCGGCGTCGGCGCCCGTTGGGCGCTGACGGTCCATGGCCACGGGATTCTGACACCAAGGAGTTCGGGATCGCCTTCCCGTCAGCCGACCGGCATACCGTGGGAGGGTGACAATGTCTCCTCCGACGGTGGTGCTGCTCGGCACGTTCGACACCAAGGCGCCCGAGTACGCGTTCGTCCGCGACCGGCTGGCGGCCGCCGGTGTCCGCACGCTGCTGGTGGATGCGGGCGTGATGGGTACGCCGGGGCTGCACGCTGATGTCACGCGGGCCGAGGTGGCCTCGGCGGCCGGCGTGGCTCTCGACAGGTTGCGGGACGAAGGCGACCGGGGCGCGGCAGTGACTGCGATGGCGCGCGGCGCGGCGGCAGTGCTGGCCTCGCTGCACGACGAGGGGCGCTGCGACGGTGCACTGGCGCTCGGCGGCACGAGTGGTACCTCGATCGCCGCGGAAGCGTTCCGGCGGCTGCCGCTCGGGGTGCCGAAGGTGGTGGTGTCGACCGCGGCCTCGGGCGACACCAGCGCCTATATCGGCGAGTCCGACCTGGTGCTGATGCCGAGCGTGGTCGACGTCGCCGGCGTGAACCGGCTGTCAGCCCGGATCCTGGCGAACGCCGCCGCCGCGTTGGCCGGGATGGTAACGGCCGCGCCGCTGCCAACCGTGGAGGAGGCGCCGATGGTGGCGGCCAGTATGTTCGGCGTCACCACGCCGTGCGTGGACCAAGCCAGGGCGGTGCTGTCCGGCCGCGGCTACGAGGTGCTGGTGTTCCACATGACCGGTGTCGGCGGCCGCACGCTGGAGTCCCTTGCGACCGGCGGCCACCTCGCCGGCGTACTGGACGTGACCACGACCGAGCTGGCCGACGAGCTGGTCGGTGGCGTGTTCTCTGCAGGGCCGGAGCGGCTCACCGGTGCCGGCCGGGTCGGCGTACCACAGGTCGTGTCGGTCGGCGCGCTGGACATGGTGAACTTCGGGCCGCGGGACACGGTGCCGGAGCGGTTCGGGAGCCGCAACCTCTTCGTGCACAACCCGAGCGTCACGCTGATGCGGACCACGCCGGAGGAGTGCGCGGAGCTCGGCGAGCGGGTCGCCGCCCGGCTGAGCGCGGCCACCGGGCCGGTGTCGCTCTTCCTGCCGCTGCGCGGGGTGTCAGCGATCGCGGTAGCAGGCGGGCCCTTCCACGACCGGGCCGCGGACGAGGCTTTGTTCGGGAGCATCAGGACCGGGGTGGACAGGGCGGTGGTCGACCTGGTCGAGCTCGACACCGACGTGAACGACCCGGCCTTCGCGACCGCGATGGCGGACCGGCTGGACGACTATCTGAGGAGCGACGCGGATGCCGCGGATCGACCGTGACACCATTCTCGACCGGCTGCGGGCGAAGCGGGACCGCGGCGAGCTGATCGTCGGCGGCGGCGCCGGCACCGGCCTGTCAGCGAAGTGCGAGGAGGCCGGCGGGATCGACCTGATCGTGATCTACAACTCCGGCCGGTACCGGATGGCGGGGCGTGGCTCGCTCGCCGGCCTGCTTGCCTACGGCAACGCGAACGAGATCGTCGTGGAGATGGCCGCCGAGGTCCTGCCGGTGGTCAGGGACACGCCGGTGCTCGCCGGGGTGAACGGCACCGACCCCTTCTACCAGCCGGAGGTGTTCCTGCCCCGGCTGGCCGCGCTCGGCTTCTCCGGGGTGCAGAACTTCCCTACTGTCGGGCTGATCGACGGCACCTTCCGGGCCAATCTGGAGGAGACCGGGATGGGCTACGGCGAGGAGGTGGCGATGATCGCCGCCGCGCACCGGCTCGGCCTGCTCACTACGCCGTACGTGTTCTCGGCTATCGACGCGGAGGCCATGACCTTGGCCGGCGCGGACATCGTCGTCACCCATCTCGGGCTCACGACCGGCGGCGCGATCGGCGCCGGGACGGCTCGCACGCTGGACGAATGCACCGTCCTGATCGAGGAGTGGGCAGCGGCTGCCCGGGCGGTGCGCGACGACGTACTGGTGCTGTGCCACGGCGGCCCGATCGCCGAGCCGGCCGACGTCCGCTACGTGCTCGACCGCTGCCCCTCGGTGGACGGTTTCTACGGCGCGTCCTCGATGGAGCGGCTGCCGACCGAGCGCGCCATCACGACGACCACGCAGGAGTTCACCGCCCTGCGCCGCTGATAGAACCGGTACGCCGGCTGCCCGGGTCAGGGTGAACTCGCACCGGTAGCTGCGACCTGGTGCCGCCGTCCTTGCCGAGCGCAAGCGCTGTGCTGGGCAAGAAGATACCGCCCAGAAGTGGCTGGTGTACAGGACTCGGCCCTGAAGCGATGCCGCGAGATTGTCGTCCGCCGTGGATAGGCGGAGAATGCTGGTTGCGGCGGGCAAGGAAATGTCGATTTAAAGCGATCGTTGAATGATGCGGGTATTCAAGAGATCAATAAAACGGACGTTTGTAACTGGCGGTCGCCGTTGGCTCGCACTGTCGGGGGACGTTTGCGATGCGCACAGTTACGGCCTATTGCCGTTCCGTAATGATGGGCATACGTTTGCGCTGAAGGGCCCAACGGGGGTACTTCGGGCCAGCGGGATAGCACCACTTCGGCCAGCCTGTCGGCTCAGGTTCGGCGCGCTCTGTGACGTCGTTTCACAAGCCGCCATCACGTATTAGGGGGTACATGTTATGGCTGACAGTTCAGAAAGATCGCGGTCGCAGTCGCTAGACCTGAAGGCATTGTCGAATGCCTTGCAGGATGCCGGCCAGCCGTGGGAAATGGCTTACACGTCAATCACCTCCCTCGAAGAGGGTGAGCGACGCATCCGGCTGGGCGTACCGCCGCGTCCAGAACTGGAGGAGACCGCTGAGGCAGACGCTGCCGCCGCACTCGCGGCGAGAGCTGAGAGCGTTGGCGCCCCAGCCGCATTCGACGTTCGGAACGTCAGTGGCGTCAGCTACGACACCGCCGTCAAGGACCAGGGTGGTTGCGGTTCGTGCGTGGCATTCGGAACCGCCGCGGCGACGGAGGTTGTGTTCAGGTACTCCCGACGCACCACCATGCCGCTGGAGTTGTCCGAGGCCCACCTGTTCTATGTCTACGCGCGAGCTGAAGGCCAGACGTGTGCGACCGGCTGGTGGCCGGACCGCGCACTGACCCACGCCAAGGCCACCGGAGTGACCTTCGAGGACTATTACCCATACACCGCTGGGGACCAAGATGGGAACAGCAAGATCAATCCCGACTGGCCCAACCGAGTGGCCAAGGTCACCGACTGGGCCAACATCTCCGGCAACGCGCTACAGATGAAGGAAGACATCTCACGCTACGGCGCGGTTACCGCGTGTTTCAACGTCTACCAAGATTTCTTCAGCTATCGAACCGGCGTGTACCGCCACGTCACCGGCAGCCTTGCCGGCGGGCACTGCGTGGTCCTCATCGGCTACGACGATGCCAACTCGTGCTGGATCGCCCGGAACAGCTGGGGACTCGGCTGGGGCGACTCCGGCTACTTCCGCATCGGCTACGGCCAATGCGGAATCGAGTCGTACCAGACCTGCGCGGTCCGCGGAGTCAACTTGGCGGCGTGGCTACCCAACCAGCTGGTCACCGGACTGTGGAGCAACGAGTACGACGCCAACATCTGGGCCTATGGCGCCCAACGCGGCTGGCTGAAACTGGACAGCGTCTCGCCAGTCACGTCACACGCCATGATGTCCGAACTCGCCGCAGCCAAGGCATTGGGCCGCCCCGTGGGGATGTTCGAAGACAACGGCAGCGTCAAGCAGATCTACGCATGGTGAGGAGCGGGAACATGACTAGCACCAACTTCCACGCCGGGCCGAGCATGGCCCCCCCAAGTGAGGTATTCACTTCAGCGACCGAGGCCGGGCTCGGTGCCCCGACAATGACCGACGAACAACTCGCAGCGATGGCGGTGGAGGCGACTGCCGGACCGGCCCTCATGCCACCAACGGCAGCCGAGGTAGCTGTGGTGGCAGGCGTCACTGCCACCTGGCGCAGCAACGTGCAGATCGACGCGCTCTGGTGCCTCGACCAAACCCGCAACGCGTTCGTGCACGTCGTCGGCCTCGGCTGGCGGAAGATCTACAACGGCCGCGACGGTGCCTTCCAAGCGCTGGTATCCCTTGCCAGCCAGGCACGCCAGACCAACCGGGTCTGCAATCTCCGCGAAGAAGCCGATGGCATGATCTACGAGATCTACGTCTGGTAGACCGCTTGCCAACACGACGGCCCGGCCCAGCGCGACTACCGGGACCCGGGCCGTGGTGTTGGTCCACGTCACCCCACCCGCACCCTGATCTGGCGCTCCTCGAGCGCGTCAGACTCCCACTCACGCGCCAGTCGCAGATCCACACGCCACTCGCCCGGCTTATCAGCCCGCAGCTGAAACAGATGTTCCCCAGCAGCACCAGGCGCTCCGTCTCGACTCGGCACGCTCCGATCCTCCTCGAGAACAAGCCCCGCCCCAAGACTGGAGACGGTCCATACGTGACCGGTGGTGGCGTTCTCCGGAAGCCGCAGCGTCACAGTATCCCCCACCGACATCGACACTTCACCAGAATCCGCAACCTCCACCTTGTTCATAGCTCACACGATAGGCGCATTGAAGTGATCCCGCTTTCCGTTGAAATGAGCTTCACTGGTGGCAGGAAGAATTAGAGATGGCGAGTCGACGGAAGGTCACCCCACTCGACTCCAGTTGGATAACGCTTTTCCGTCCGTCTACCGGAAGGCCGCCGTTCTAACCCGGCCGGGCGAAGGTGCTGACGGTCTGGCACTGCGCGTGCGTTGTAATGCCGAACCATGCAGCAGCGAGCGAATGCAGCGTTCCTCCAGCCGGTATGCCCAGCTCCGCATGTACCAGGGAAGGTTGCTGTACACGTGCTGCAGCGTGTATGCGAGCAGCTCGGTCGGTTCGAAGGCGTGCCCGTACGAGTTGGTGAGCCGTTCACGGTGGAGTTGGGGTATCCGGACCACCCAGGCGTGAGCCAGATCCTCGCCGCGCAGCCGTGACATCAGGACATACTGCCAGCCGTTCTCATAGGGTCCGAACTGGAACACCTGCGGCGTCGTTACCGGTAGGCGGCCCTCGAGATAGGACAGGACACGCCCTTCGATGATGCCGTCCTGAGCAGTGACTCCCCGAGTCGCCGCGCTCCGGTCCGCCGGAGTCTCGTGATTCGAAGCACATACGCCACTTGATGGCCGTTGCGGTAGAACGGTTGGCCGACATTACCGCTGCCGGCCTGGGCGGTTCCCGCGCCGAGGGTTTCCGATGATCCCGATCTTGCGAACCGGATTCGAGTCCAATGCTCGGTGCCTAACAGCAAGCGCCATGGTGCCGCGTCTGACTTGCGTACGCCTGAGCCGCCTGATTCGACACCGACCGATGATTGTTCGCCGCTGCCGTCTTGGTCTTGCTGCCGCGACCTCGCGCATCCGACCATCGAAGTCGCGATAGTTAACCCTGGCTTGGAATATGCCAGGCTAGTGGCCCACGGCTAGTGTCCCGGCAAGAAACGTTCGGGTTGTAATCGTTCGGGTTCACCAGTGTGATGGTGGGTCTGGAGGCTTTTGCAGGGGCATGTGATGGCGGCGGCTGCCTCCTTCGAGAAGGCGACGCTGGAGGAGATGTTGTGGCGATCGATCTCTGGACCATCCCGGTCCGGCTGGATTCTGATCCTCTCCGTGCCATCCAAGGGGACGCCGATGCGTGGGAGGTGGCCACGCTCCATCCGCCGTTCGCCCGCTCGCCCGGAGAACCGGCACCGGACATCAGTCGCGCGATCGTCGCGTCGCTTCCGGAGGGTTTCGGCCGCGCCCTTACCTGTCCGGACCGTTCCTACGAGCAGATGGAGTACCTGCTTGATCCCATCGCCTACCGCGGTTTGACCAGCTGGGGCCAACGTGAGCGGACGATGCCCTACCGCGTCATCCAGGGCGACCGGACGTTCGCCGACCACGCGCGTGGGGGCCAGGGCATCCTCTGGCGGTACTCAAATTGCACGTTCCTGGCGGCGGCCGTCGCCGCGATCGACGCGCTGCCAGTCGCGGCGGTTCGACGTGAGTTCTCCGTCGCCGAGATGGTGGATCTCGGCGTGTACAAGGCGCAGCCGAATGAGGACGACGACACCGCATTCGACCGCATTCTTGGAGAACCTGCGAAGGCTCGGTCGCCACTACCACCAGCTCGTCGGCAAGGCCCTGGACGTCATCGTGGAAAGGGACTGACGGCCCGCGGACACCATGCGACAGGGGGTGGCCGGTAGCTGCTTGCCTGCTCAAGCTCGAGCCGGCCCGGCGCCACTACACCGCCTATAGCTGCGAGCCATAGTCGATGGCGAAGTGTCGTTTTGGTTTGGCCCGCTTCTTGTGCCAGCGGACGTAGCCTTGGCGATCGCGGTTTCCTGGGCGGTGTGGCTCAAGTCGTGCCTTCAAACCCGCCACCGAATGCCACTAGCTGCCTGGCACTGGCTCGCCTGCACTATCGGCCCGCGATGTCTGACTTGGCTGCCCAGCCGAATTCGATCTATTCGAAGAGTCGAGTGACTCAGACCACACTATTCAAACCGCCTTGAGCAACACCGCCAGGCGGGTGACACAGCCGACAAACATATGGTGCATGCTATGCGCAGGATCCACGATCAAATTGGAGTTCGAGTTTCATGGCTCAACGTACACAGGTGTTACTCACCGATGACCTCGACGGCACAAACATCCCTGCTGGTAAGGGCGAGACTGTCATCTTCGCCCTGGATGGCAAGACCTACGAGATCGACCTCACCAGCAAGAACGGCAACGCGCTCCGTAAGGTCCTCAGGCCATACATCGAAGCTGGACGCTCTGTCAGGACCTCTCGTGGCGTGCGAGTCAAGCGCACCCAGGTGGGAGCTGATGTCAGAACCATCAAGGAGTGGGCTCGTGCCAACGGCTACGAGGTCAACGACAGGGGTCGCGTCCCGAACGAAATCCGCGAGGCGTTCGAGGCAGCAAATTAATGTTGCACTGATGGCGCCCTCAGCCAGTGTCCCGTGAGGGCCGCTGGTTCAGTTGCGGTCTGCAGTTGCCAGAGGTCGGGGCGACCTTGCAGCGGGGATAGTGCCTGCCCACCTCCCTACCGGCCCAGGGCGATGTCTTCGCAGATGTCCCAGGCAGCTTGGCGAAGTAGCGCCGCGGTGTCGATGTCGAGACCCTTCACTGGGACATCGATGTCCACCGGGTGCTCGCCGAGCAGCGAGACGAGGAACACGCACGCCGCCAGGTAGCTGCCGGCGAGGGCAGGATGGCTGTCGTCGGCGTCATGGAGAATCGGGCGGTCGTGCGCGCTGAGGAAGCGGTCCCAGACCATGCCGACCGGAACAAGAGTGGCGCCCAGTTCGGCCGCGATAGTCGCGTACGCGGTGGTGATCGCCTGTTGCGCCTCGGGCGCGTTCCTGCGAGCCCAGGTCATGTACAACGCGGTCCGCGCACCCGCCTGCTCGATCGCGGCGTAAAAGTCACGGACGCTATCGTGCATGCGCGGGGCATTCCTGCCTGGCAGCGTGCTCTGCTCCTGCAGGACGACGATGTCGTACGTGCCCTCGGCGATGGCGGCGAGCGCCGTTGGTCCGTTGAGGTGCTGGCGAAGCGAAGCGCCGCCCGCGGAGATAAGCCGGTGTTCGACGATCCTCCCCCGATCGTTCGCGAGACGGGCGAGCAGCGCGGGCAGGTTGTTGCGCGCCGTGAAGCTGTTGCCGATGAACAGGATCCGCACCTGTACAACCCTAGTGGTGTGGCAGTGCAGACAACCGGCGCTGCCGAGCGGCCGAGCAGCGCCACCGCCGTTTGCAGTCGCGCTCTCGACCCGGCCGGTATGCCGCGTCACCGTTACTCGGGGCGCTGCCTGTTCCTATCCCGCCGGCTCGACGTCGAGTGGAAGCATCACAACGAGCGACGTTCCGCCGCCGGGCGGGCTATCGATCTTGATCGTCCCGCCGAGCGCCTCGACGCGATCTTGCAAGCCGACGAGTCCCGAGCCCCGGCCGGCATCCGCTCCGCCGACGCCGTCGTCGCGAATCGACAGCAGTAGGCCGCCGTCGCGCAGCGCGAGCGAAACCTCGATGCTCGACGCTTTGGCATGCTTCGCCGCGTTGGCCAAGGCCTCCGACGCAACGAAGTACGCCGCAATCTCGATCGGCTCGGCGAGCCGCACATCCGTCGTGACGTCGAGCTCGACCGGAATCGCCGAACGGCGCGCGAGCGTTCGCAAAGCCGGACCGACACCGCCCGCGGAAAGGATCGCGGGGTGGATCCCACGCGAGAGCTCCTGCAGGTCCTCGACCGCAGCGGCCAGTCCCGTCGCGACCCGGGACAGCCCGGCTTGAAGATCGCGCCTCTCGGGAGGGATATCCGCCTCCGCGGCACGCACTGCCAGTCCGAGCGAGACCAACTGCTGTTGCGTGCCGTCGTGGAGGTCTCGCTCGATCCGGCGGCGAGCCTGGTCGGACGCCGCGACAATCCGCCGGCGCGAGGCGGCAAGCTCGGCGCGGCTGTCCGCGTTGGCGATCGCGGTCGCGAGGAGCTCCGTGAAGTCGGCCATGCGCTGCTCGGCGTCGACCGGGAACTGCTCGCGGTTCGTCCCGACGGCAATCGACCCCCACAGAGAACCCCCGACCATGATCGGGACCGCCACGGCGCAACGGATCCCCAACCGTTGCGTTCTACGGTTCACGAACTCGGAAGCGCGGCTGTAGTCGTTCACGCGAGCCGCCCGCCCGGTCCGTGCCACCATGGTCAAGGCCAATTCCGATTCGAGCTTCACCCGACTACCCACCGGCAGTTCGTCCCTCGCGGTCCCGCTGCTGGCAACGATTGTCATCGTCTCGTCAGCCTCGAGTCGCCCGATCGTTGTGGCCTCGGCGTCGAGAAGCAACTCCCCCTCCTCGGCGACAGCTGAGAAGACCTCCGCCGGCGACACGCCCCTGGCGACGAGGGTCGCCACGCGCCGCAGCGCCGCCTGCTCGCCCGCAAGCCGCCTCAGCTCGCTTTCGGCCCGTCGGCGCTCCGTCACGTCGCGTGCCACCCCGTACATGGACCCCTCCTCGAGGACAGGAGTCGCAGTCCAGTCGAGCACTCTGTCCGAGCCGTCCTTGCGAACGTACCGGATCTCGAACGACTCGACCTTCTCGCCTTGGCGGATCCGGTCCGTCGCCGCAACAGTCTTCTCACGGTCGTCTGGATGGACGAACTGGAGGTACGACCCCGCCCGGAACTCTTCCGCCGTGTAGCCGAGAATCTGCTCGACGGCCGGATTGACGCGCGTGACATGTCCCTCGAAGTCGGCGACCGCGATCAGGTCGGAAGAAAGCTGGAAGATCCGGTCGAGCTCGTCCTGCGCCCTGGCTCGCCGCGCCGCGTCGACCCCGAGTACGCCGGCGAGGGCGGCGAGGACGAGGCCGGCGGCGAGGATGATCCAAGGCAGCACCGCCGTTGTGCCGTCGACCGATTCCTGCGGCACGGCGACGTCGAATCGCTGTCCCGCCTCCGTGAACGTGTTGCGCACGGCCGCCGCGCCCCCAAGATCTCCAGCGGAGGTGCCGCCGACGGTGAGCTGCAACGGCGCCGTGTCTGTAGCCGCTGTGCGCAACGAGAGTTCCGACACGAACAACATCACATACCCCGGTTCCACGAGCCCCCCGGCGAGGCGCGGAGCGGACCTGATGAGAAAGAGCCCGTTCGTGCCGTCTCGTAGGGTTGCCAGCGGGGTTGCACGTGCCTCATTGAGCCCACTCGCACGGGTCACCGCCGCAGCCACGCTCGCTTCGCCGCCGAGATCGATCCCCGGCACCGCAACGGGAGGGATGCCGGAGGACAGAGTTGCGGGCAGGTACGAGGACCGAGGTCCGACGGGCACGATCCTGAGTTGCCGGTCGCGGGTGACGATGGGATGGCCGATCCGCCGCTCGTACGCGGCACGCTGCGAAGCGGGAACCTGCTCGACCCACGCAGCAGCGGGAAAGCCTGCCGGGCTGAGCCATCTCGATGCGTTGCTTTCGAACTCCTCGCTCGTCACCCCTGTCCCGGCGGCGCTCGCCACGAATCGGCGAAGGCTCTCGGCGAGGGAGGATCCTTGCTCGACGTGCTCACGGATCTGCGCGGCCGCGACCTCGGCGCGGTGCTCGGAGTCGCGTTGCGCGTCTCGCTCGCCGAGCAGGCGAGCACCGAAGAAACCGGCAACGGTCAACCCGAGGACCAACGCCACTGTCAAAATCTGTCGAGGCCGCACACTCCACTCCTGTCGGGAACGAGACAATTTTCCTCCTTCGCCGTCGCCGGAGGAAGACGAGGCGTCCTTGGACGTCGGCGCACGCTGCGCTACGGTTACCTAGTCGGTCAAGAGGGCCCCAGAGTGGAGATTTGGCCGTCCCGGCGGTTCTCCTAACCGGAGGCGCCGTCGGAGACCAACCGTCTGAGGGGCGCCGCGCGCGCCGAAACCCTCTCCGGTCTGGATGGGCGGCGTCCTCAATGCCCGGGCGAGGAAGTTCGATGACGAACCAGTCCAAAGGCCCACCCACCGGCGGTTTCCGCCGTCCGGTGACCCGCAGGTCGTTCCTCCAGTCCGCGGCTTCGGTGGTAGCGGTGCCGTTCGCGGGATCGTTGATGGCGGCCTGCGACGGCCGAGTCGCGCCTTCCAAGCAGTTGTTCGTCGCGGCAGCAACGACCCCTCCCAGCCTCGACTGGGAGCTCGTGTTCGGCAAGGAGGTGTACGACCACGTATTCAACTTGAACGACCGTCTGACCCGCTGGAAGGAGATCCCGGCGCCCGACGAGCCGGGCGGCTTCGACCTCGCGTGGCAGGCCGAGAACTTCCAGGACATCACCGAGCCGCGGATGGCCGAGGGCTGGGAGGTCACCAACGGCGGGAGAACCTACACCTTCTCGCTCCGAAAGGACTGGCCAAGCCACGCGGGGAACGAGTTCACCGCCGCGGACGTGAAGTGGACGTTCGACCGAAGCTTCGCAGTTCACGGCATCACGAGCTTCTACAACACTCTCGCCATGATCGAGCGACCGGAAGATGTGAAGGTCCTCGACCGGCACACGGTCCGCATCGAGCTGGCGGAGCCGGGGCCGGACCTGCTCCTCACGATGAGCGAGTTCTGGCGTGCGATGGTCGACTCCAAGCTGGCGAAGTCCCATGCAACGTCAAGCGATCCCTGGGCGAAGCGTTGGCTGAAGAGCCATGACGTGGGCTTCGGTCCGTTCAAGCTTGCTGACCTCAGCCCTGGGCGCGATGTCGTCTGGGTGGCCCACAAAGAGCATCCCTACCCTCCCGAACTCGACCAGATCACGTTCAGGGCGCTGCCGGAGTCGTCCAACCGGCTCGACGCACTGATGACCGGAGAAGCGCAGGTCGCTCAGTACCTGTTGCCCGCGGAGATGCAAAAGGTGCAGAACAGCAAGAACTTGCGCCTGTGGAACTTCCAGGGCTATGTCATTCACGCGAGCCCCATGAGCCCGAAGTACCCGCCGCTTGATGACGTCCGGGTCCGACAGGCCCTGTCATACGCGACGCCGTATCAACGGATCATCGAGAAGGTCTACCGAGGGTTCGCCGGGCCGGCCCACGGCCCGGTCTCGGACCACGCGGCCGGGTTCGACCCCTACTTCAGCCCGTACACCTACGACCCCGAACGGGCGCGCGAGTTGCTGCGGGGGGCCGGCCACGGGAACGGGTTCAAGACGACGTTGGCCTACAGCACGGCGGAGCCGCTCGGAGAGCCTGTCGGCGCTGAGCTCCGGAGCGCCTTCAAGGACGTCGGAGTGACGCTCGAGCTCGAGGCGCTCCCGCCCTCGACGTACACGCACGCGCTGTTCAACGGCAAGCGGCCGATGTTCTTCCAGAGCTTTGGGGCCGATTCCCCAGATCCCGCCTACGCGCTGGCGGTCTTCTACCAGTCGACGAGCTCCAACAATTGGGGCGGATACAGGAGCGCCAAGGCCGACGCGTGCTTGACCAAGGCAGGGCGCCCTCAACTCAGTTGGGACCAGCGGGTCGAGGAGCACAAGCGCTGTGCCAGGATCATCGCGAACGATGCCCCTTGGATCTGGATCGCGCAGCCCGGCTTCCAGGTGAGTACGCGTAGGGATGTGACCGGGATCAACTGGTATGCCGGCGAGGCGGTCGACTGGTCCAAGGTCGGCTATACGACCTGATTTCGGGGCGGGCAGCTGGTTACTTGAGGTGGCGGGCAATGGTGCGGGCGCAATCGATGGCCTCGGCGTGGGTGGTATCGACCTCCAGGTCGTACTTCACGCCTTGGTGGACCATGTCAGCTTGCGAGGCGGCCATTCCGGTGATCCGATCACCCCGGGCGATCTCGCGGCCCGCGGCGACGGCAGCGGCACATCGCACCCCGACCCACAAGACCTCGAGGTCGCCGGTGGCATCTTCCCAACGGCGCTGCGAGGTCCCCCCGCCAAGAAAAACGTCATCAAGGATGATGTTGGCGCCGGCCCGGCTCATCGCGATGATTCCCGCCATCCAGGCCGCTTCCAACTGCCGGAACAGCGGCCCGACGACCACTTCGCCGTCCGGACCGAACTCGACACCAGCGTCCGATGCCTGCAGAGCGGCAGGCATCGCATCGATGAAACTGTCGACCCCGAACGCCAGCCACGGATCGGGCAGGATCGCCTGAAGGCAACGAATGATGCCTGACTTGCCCGAACTGGAGCCGCCGTTGAGGACGATCAATCGCGTTGTCACCGGGTAACGGTAGCGGCGTTGGAGGCATCCTGCGGGGTTACTTCACCTCGGCGCGAAGCACCCGGGCCAGACCGAACACGAAGGGCAGCACCATCCAGAGCACTGTGCTGGTGGCGATCTGGGACCACTGGTCGCCGGTAATGTTGCCGCCTTTGAAGAGGGGCGCTTGTGAGGTCCAGAGGTCGATCCATGGCTGCACTCTGTGCAGCGGTGTCCAAAGCATCGCCACGATGTTGAGCGCTGTGGGCAGGACGAAGTAGCTGACGATCGCGGCCGAGGAGTTCAGGAGCAGCAGGC
>JAWWOY010000672.1:0-18104 GCA_033851195.1 Kribbellaceae bacterium
GCACCTGCTCGGGCGAGACGTACGCGGCGGTGCCGAGCAGCACCGGATCCGCTGCGCCGACCTCCTGACCCGTGCCGGCCATCTGGGCGATCCCGAAGTCGGTGATCTTCAGCGTCCCGTCCGGTGCCAGCAGCAGGTTCCCGGGCTTCACGTCGCGGTGCACGATGCCGTTGGCGTGAGCCGCCCCGAGAGCCCGTGCTGCCTGCCGGGCGACACCCGCAACCTGTTGCGATGTCGGCCGGGCCCCGCTGCGCAGAAGCTGGGCAAGGTCCCGCCCGGCGACTAGCTCCATCACCAGGAAGACCTGGCCGGACGCCATCCCGACGTCGTACGTCGTGACCACGTTGGGGTGAGACAGCCGGGCAGCGGCCCGCGCCTCGGTCCGGAACCGGTCGGCTGTGTCGGTGGGATCGCCGTTCCGCCGGCGCAGCACCTTCACCGCCACTGGGCGCATCAGTTCGAGGTCCTCGGCGCGCCACACTTCGCCCGCGCCACCTTGGCCGAGCGGGGCCACCAGCCGGTAGCGCCCCGCGAGCACGTCGCCTTTCACACCAACACCTCCACCGCGGCCGGATCGCCGCCCTACCTTAAAGGGCGGAGTCGCTGACGGCGAGTCAGGGGACTTTCCGTACTACAGGGTGGCCAGCAGTTCGCGGACGGACAGGTGCAGGCCGGCGTGTTCGGCCTCGCGGCGCATCAGGTGCGCGATGGTCAGCGCCAGGACGCAGTAGAAGAGGTGGACGCGGATCTTGGAGTCGGTCCAGTGGTGCATCGGCCCGAAGGACACCACGTGCGGGTCCTTCATCTGCCGGAAGCCGGCTTCGACCTCGGACTGGGGCTGTAGGCGGCCACGACGTCGCTGGTGGTCCAGTCGTCGCGGTTGGTGAACAGGATCCGTTTGCCGAACACGGTCAGCGACTCCAGGTTCTCGGTCAGGTCGCGGTACCGGGCCACCAGTTGTGACGGATTATGTGCACAGCGTGACTGAACTATAGTCGTCACAATCCGTGGATAATCATTGACGCTTCCCCACACTGCGTCGTGAAATTGCCCCGCCCGCTACTAGTGACGACGTTAACGTGGTGGTGCCGAAGAAGAATCCGGTTCCGGTCCAGGTGTCGCTCGCATTGCTCGAGATCGGCGCCGAGATCGGTGTAAGCCAGATGCAGGGCTCCCGACTCCTGCGGCGGATCCTGCTGGTCGTGAGATCAGCTCTAATCGTCCGAGTCAGGACACTAGCGGTCAGCCCTTGAAGCTTAAAGCGCCGCGCTGACCACTACACGTTCCAGGGGTGGAACACACGCGCGTCGGTCCTACACTGGAATTCAGACGGCAGCCCGCCGTGAGGACTAGTGCTGTGTACCAGCGATCGATGAGTTCCGAGAGGCCGCGGCGCGGGGCACGGCTCCAGCGCTTGGTGGCAACTGGACCCGGCCTTGCCGTGAGCTTGGACTTCGCACCCGCTCTGCTGATCGGCAGCTTGCGGGGTCATTTACGGGCAGGTTCGCGGACGCATCTCGGGGCTACGTTTCGGGCTGCGCTGGCGCAGCGACCTGAGCGATTGGTCATCGATACATCCGGTCTCGTCACTTACGATGCGGCCGGTGTCGCGGGGCTGGTCGAGTCGCTTGAGCAGGCCCGGTTCGACGAGGTGCCGGTGGCCGTCTCCAGCCTGGCACCGGCGTACGAACAGATACTGCAGGACGTGTCGACCCGGCATGACCTTGAGGTTCGGACCTTCTCGTCGCTTGACGACGCCGTGGATGAAATGCTCTCCGGTCCGGGAGCACCTCTCCCTGACCTGGACACGCTGCTGGCGGAGGTCCGCAACCTTCATCGCGCTCTGGTGACACGGCCCCCCATCGACCAATCCAAGGGCGTTCTCATGGTCGTTTACGGCCTGAACGCCGAAGCTGCGTTCGCGATGCTGGTCTGGTACTCGCGAAACGCCAGGCTGCCTCTGCACGACCTCGCAACCCGCTTCATCAGAGCTGTGCATAACGAGACGCCGGGAACCTTGACGATCGGCCGCACTGACGCTTTGCTGGCCGACCTCGCCTCCCAGCCCCCCGAGCGCTATACCGCCGAGCTCGCATAGCCGGCCCACCCAGGGCCTGTGACGATCAAGAAGCTGCGATACTGCGTCCAATCCGCGGACCATTCTTCGAGAGCAGTAAAAGTTAGTTCGACCAGCGCACACCGTGAAGGCTCACGGTGACCAAGGCAAGGCGCCTACTGTGGATTGGCGCACGACCGACCACCACCAGCCGCGTGCGCACAATGTAGGCGTCAGCTGTCGTCGCTGCTGGTCGTGTCTTTGTCTCGCTCTACTTCGTCTAGGTGCCCATAGCGGCCGAGGTCTGAGCCGGCGTCCAGCAGGCTGTCCCGCGGTGCTCCGCTGGCCGCGTACTCCGCCTTCGCGACGTCCGGGTGGTGCACGTCGAACGCCGGGCTCTCGGACCGGATCCGCGGCAATTGCAGGAAGTTGTGCCGCGGCGGCGGCGAAGTCGTCGCCCACTCCAGCGAACGACCCCAGCCCCACGGGTCGTCCACCCCTACCAGCGGCGCCTTCCGCGATTTGCACCGTGGCTCCCCATCTCCTCCACGAGGGTCGAGACGGATGACAGGATTGCCGTCGGCGTAGGCGTAGTGGCTGGCGGTGGCTCCGCCGAGGGCGCCTGGGATCTAATCCTAGCGATGAGTGGTCAGCAGGCGGGTCGAGCAAACCGCAAGGAGTTCACCGCCATGGCGCTGGGATGAGTGAGCCGTTCAGGCATCGAGCATACGGAGCCTGGTCTCAAGATTTGCAGGGATGCGGCGACGGTTCGACATCGCCGAGGGAAACCGCGGGATTGCTTGAAGTAGACCACGCCGGCCGGTCGCGGACCGCGCAAAGCGCCCGGTGGTTCTCAACACCACGGGCCACGGACGCCGCATCACCGCTGTGAGCAACTCGTTGCGGGCAAGCAGGGTGCTACGGGTCAGCTCGCCTTCCCGGCGGGCAGATGGATAGTGATGCACCACTAGCCGCGGGTCGTAGCACAGTTGCCACCCTCCGGCGGCCAAGTCAATCGCGAGCCGGGTCTCCTCACCACCGAAGAAGACCACTGAGTCGAACCCACCAGCCGACAGGAATGCTGTGCGCCGGACCACGGCCGCGCACGCAGCAAACCCCAGCACCGGGGTGCCCGGCAGGTTCGGTGGCGCCGGCAACGGCGAGGAGGCCATCACGCGACAGAGCGGATCTTCCCGCTCGTCAGCGTGCAGGAGGATCCGCGCCGCAAGCAGGCCGATCCGCGGATGCGTGTCGAGCATCGTGACCGCTGCCTCGATCGAGTCAGGCTCCCACCATGAGTCGTCGTCTGCAAAGGCGATGTAGGGCGTTTCAGCGAGCCGCACGCCGACGTTCCGCCCCGGCGCGCCGAGGTTCTTGCTGCGCCTGACCACGTGGACGTCCGGAACCGACTTGGACACGGCGGTCGCGGTGCCATCTGTCGACGCGTTGTCGATCAGGATCACTGGGCGATGGTGGCGAGGGAGGGTGTCAAGAAGCTCATCGCGTCGGTTCCTACTCACAACGACAGTGGTCACCGACGACTTCTGCTTCATGCCTGCGACGCTCCGCCCGACGGTACCCAGTGTCAAGACTCTCGACTTGTCCTGGGCCAGACGGGCCACCTGATCGCTGGCGTCCCCACGGGCTGGCCTAAGAATCCTCTGCCGGCAACCGGTGCGGTCCTTCGCAAACATAGCGACGGGCGGGGTGTATGACCGTCGAAAACGGGTACCTACGCGCGGTTCAGGGTCCTGGATCTGGTAACGCGAGGAGGGCAGGTGGCATCTCAGTGCAAGTACTTGGCGTGAATGCGGTCTTCCACGACCCGTCTGCGGCACTCGTGGTCGACGGCCGCATCGTGGCCGCCGCAGAGGAGGAGCGATTCAGCCGACGCAAGCACGGCAAGCGCCCCGTCCCCTGGTCGGCCTGGGAACTACCCGAGCAGGCAATGCGCTGGTGTCTGGAGTCTGCCGGTGTGCGCGCCGACCAGTTGGACGCGGTCGGTTACTCCTACGACCCTGCTCTCTGCGAGCCCGCCGAGGCGCTCGGGATCATGGACCCATGGGATCACGTGCGGACCGAGTACGCCCGCCGAGCACCAACCTTCCTCGCCGCGGCATTGCCTGGTCTGGAACCTGAACGAGTTCGATTCGTCCCCCATCATGTGGCCCATGCCGCGTCGGCTGGGCTGGCCGCGCCGCACCGCCGTAGCGCCTGCCTGGTTCTCGACGGCCGTGGCGAATGCGCATCGCATCTGGCCGGCTGGTACGACGCCCGCGGCAATCTGGAAGTGCTCGCTGCCCAGCGACTGCCGCACTCGCTCGGCTTGCTGTACGAAGACCTGACTACGCACCTTGGCTTCCTTCGGTCCAGCGACGAGTACAAGGTGATGGCATTGGCGTCCTACGGCAAGCCACGACACCTGGACGACTTCCGTGAACTCGTGCGCACTACCGGCGACGGTGGTTTCCGCACGGATCCGATCGACTGGGCCGCGTATGTCAGTCAACGCCGTCCCGGCGAAGCCATCGGGGACGCGCACGAAGACCTTGCGTGCAGCGTGCAACGCCGGCTGGAGGAGATGCTGCTCGAGTTGGCCGGCTGGCTGCACGAGCAAACAGGTGAACACGTGCTCACGATGGCCGGCGGCACTGCCCTCAACTGCGTGGCGAATTCGATGTTGGCTCGCGACGGACCGTACGACGAGGTTTGGGTGCAGCCGGCAGCCGGCGACGCTGGAACAGCGCTAGGTGCGGCGCTGCACGTGAGCACGTCCGCCGGCCGTCCTCAACCGATGGAGTCGGCTGCTCTCGGTCGGGGCTGGAGCGATGCGGCGCTCACCGCCAGCTTGGACGCGGCGGCGTTGCGGTTCGAAACTCCGGACGACTTGGCGGCGGTCGTTGCTGACGCTTTGGCGGAGGACAAGATCGTCGGGTGGTTCCAAGGTCGGGCCGAATACGGCCCGAGGGCATTAGGCCACAGGTCGCTACTGGCCCACCCTGGCAACCAGGCGAACCTGGAGCGGCTGAACCACGTGAAAGGCCGGGAGCAATTTCGACCGATCGCCCCGTTGGTACTCGACGAACGGGCCGCGGAAATCTTCGACGGTCCACTGCCAAGCCCTTACATGTTATTCGTGCACGATGTCGCTACTGGATGGCAGCACCGTGTTCCGGCGGTAGTACATGTCGACGGCACCGCGCGGATCCAAACCGTCGATCCTCTCAAGGAGCCCTTACTGGCAAGGGTCCTGGCGGAGTTCGAAATACGGACCGGTCTTCCGATCTTGATCAACACGAGTCTCAACACCGCGGGTCGGCCAATGGTCGATAGCCCCACCGACGCCCTCGAACTCTTCGGCTCGACGCCGCTTGACCTGCTCGTTCTGGGACCGCATGTGGTCCGCCGCACGGTTGCGTTCGGAGGTGAGGTTCGTTGATGACCTGGTCGGTTGTCGTGCCGACCGCCGGTAGGCCGGTGCTCGACAACCTGCTGGTAGATCTAGCCGCACAGTCGCACCAACCAGAGTCGGTTGTGGTCGTCGACGACCGGCGGAGACCCGACACTGCGCTGGACGTGTCTGCATATCCGGACGCTCAAGTGGTGGCTAGCGGGGGCCGCGGGCCAGCAGCAGCTCGTAATGTCGGTTGGAGAGCCACTGCCACCACCTGGGTGGTGTTCCTGGACGACGACATTCGGCTGCCTGTGGGCTGGAGCGACCACCTGCTCGCCGACTTGGGCGCGGCGGACAGTTCGGTCGCGGGCGTGCAGAGTGGCATCGACGTGCCGGCAGCGCCGACCGGTCGCGCCCGGACCGACTGGGAGCGCAGCACCGAGGGGCTTCAAAACGCCGCCTGGGCCACAGCCGATATGGCCTACCGACGGAAAGCGCTGCAACAAGTAGCGGGTTTCGACGAGCGGTTCCCGCGTGCATACCGCGAGGACTCCGATCTGGCGCTGCGCGTCCGCAACGCCGGCTGGCGATTGCTCCGCGGGCGAAGGTTGGTTCAGCATCCGGTGCGGGCAGAGGGTTTCTGGGTCAGCGTCCGCGTGCAGCGCGGCAATAGCGATGATGCCCTGATGCGGGCCTTGCACGGGCCGCAATGGCGCGCGCTTGCGGGTTGCCATCGGGGCCGGTTCCGCTGGCACGTGCTCACCACCCTCATCGGGCTGGCCGCGATCCTCGCCGCGATAGGCAGACGGCGCGGAATCGCGTCAGCCACCGGGGCGACATGGCTGGCGATGACTGCAGAGCACATCTGGACCCGCACCGCCCATGGTCCCCGGACCCGGGACGAGATCATCCGGATGGTGGCCACGTCGACGATCATCCCGCCGGTCGCAGTCTGGCACCGGGCCCGCGGCTGGCGTCGACATCGGGCTGCCTGGCAGTGGCCTGGGCCGGTGCGAGCCGTGCTGTTCGACCGTGACGGCACTCTGATTCAGGACGTGCCGTACAACACCGACCCGGCTCGGGTGATCCCGGCTACCGGCGCACCGCAGGCGCTCGGCCGACTGCGCGACGCCGGAATCAGCCTGGGTGTGGTGACCAACCAGTCCGGAGTTGGTCGTGGGTTGATCTCACCTGACCAACTGGCCGCCGTGAATGGACGAGTGGACGAGTTGCTCGGTCCGTTCCAGACCTGGCAGATCTGCCCCCACACCCCAGACGACGGCTGTGCCTGCCGGAAGCCCGCTCCCGGAATGATCTTGGCTGCGGCAGAAGCACTCGGCGTCCCGACTCATCAAGTCGTGGTGATCGGCGATATCGGCGCCGATGTTCTTGCAGCGGAGGCAGCTGGTGTGCGCTCGGTGATGGTGCCCAACGGCGCCACCCGCTCCGACGAGGTGACCTACGCGCCAGTGGTTGCACCCGACCTGACGGCCGCGGTGGAGTACGTCATGAAAAGCCAGTACTGATGGAGACAGTTCTGGTCACGCGAACCGACAACGACGGCGATGTGCTGCTGGCCGGGCCCGCTGTCCGCGCAGTAGCGGCGACCGCTGGCCGCGTCGTACTCCTAGTCGCACCGTCCGGTGAGCAAGCTGCCTGGATGCTGCCGGCGGTCAACGACGTGCTGGTCTGGCCATGCCCATGGAGCGGGTTCGAGCCGCCGCCGGTCGACCCGACCACGATTGCGGCGCTGATCGAGGCCCTGCGGGTAGAGCGTTTCAGCCGCGCGTTGGTGCTGACTTCGCATCACCAGAGTCCACTGCCGATGGCCCTGCTCTTGCGGATGGCTGGGATCGGCGAGATCGCCGCGGCCAGCCGGGACTACCCAGGATCATTGCTTGATGTACGGTACCGGCCGCGCCCAGGCGGTCACGAAGTGGAGTGCGCGTTGGCACTCGCGGCAGCCGCAGGCTACCGATTGCCGGCGGACGACGACTGCCGGCTTGCGGTCAAGAACACGCTGCCTCGCATAACGTTGCCTGAAGCACCTTTCGTTGTGGTGCACCCGGGCGCTTCTGTGCCGGCTCGCGCACCTCTCCCCGAGCATGCCTCGAGGATCGTGGCCGCCCTTCGACGGGCGGGCTGGAACGTCGTTGTCACTGGCTCTCGGGACGAACGGGAGCTGACCCGGACGGTCGCGGTCGCCGGCGCCGAGGATCGCGGCGGCAAAACGTCGTACCGGGAACTGGCGGCACTGCTGGCCAATGCCTCTTGCTTGGTTGCCGGCAACACCGGACCAGCCCATCTGGCCGCCGCGGTGGGCACCCCCGTGGTGTCTTTGTTCGCACCCGTGGTGCCCGTTGAGCGGTGGGCGCCGTGGGGGGTGCCGTCCGTGGTGCTCGGAGATCAGCGCACGGCCTGCCGCGATACCCGGGCCCGGGTGTGCCCGATCGCCGGCCATCCATGTCTTAGCGACTTGGCTCCGGCCGAGGTGGTCAGCGCAGTCGCGAAGCTCACCGATGGAGTCGTCGGATGAGGATCGCCATGGTCTCGGAGCATGCCAGCCCGCTGACCGCGCTGGGCGCGGAGGACGCTGGTGGCCAGAATGTCCACGTTACGGCGTTGTCGCAGGCCCTTGCCGCTCGCGGCCACACAGTCGAGGTCTACACCCGCCGCGACAACTCAGACCTGCCCGACCGGGTTCCGCTTGGCGTGGGAGTCGACGTATTGCATGTGCCGGCCGGGCCACCGATAGCGTTGCCGAAGGACGACCTGCTGCCGCACATGCTTGCATTCGGCAACTGGCTGGCCGACCGATGGCGTGACGCACCGCCGGACGTCGTTCATGCGCACTTCTGGATGTCGGGAGTCGCCTGCCTACGGGCTCGTCAGGTCGTCACATTTCCGCTTGTACAGACATTCCACGCACTCGGGGTCGTGAAACGGCGGCACCAGGGCGCGAAAGACACAAGCCCGCCGGACCGTATCGAGATCGAAAGAACGTTGGCACGAGCCGTCGACGCGGTGGTCGCGACTGCGACCGACGAGGTGCAGGAGCTGCTCGCGATGGGCGCACCGGCCAGGTCGATGCACGTAATCCCTTGTGGTGTGGACCTTGACCAGTTCGCTTCGCCGTACAGCGACCCAGCCTTCGCTACGCCGTGGTGGCGTGGGGCTGGCGGACGGATCCTGTCGCTCGGCCGACTGGTCGAACGCAAGGGCGTGCGAACGCTGATCGAAGCGCTCGCCGGTGTCCCACGCGCCGAGCTCGTGGTGGCGGGCGGCCCGGGAGGCGCGGTCTATGAGACCGATCCCGAGGTACGACGCCTGCGCGCGATCGCTGACGAATTCGGAGTCGCCGAGCGGGTCGCGCTGGTTGGGCCAGTACCACGCGGGCAGGTACCGGGTCTGATCCGATCCGCTGAGCTGGTCGTCTGTGTGCCGTGGTACGAGCCTTTCGGCATCGTCCCCCTGGAGGCTATGGCGTGCAGCCGCCCCGTCGTCGCCTCGGCCGTTGGTGGGATGCTCGACACGGTCATTGATGGCGTCACCGGCGTGCACGTTCCGCCCCGCGACCCGCGGCGACTGACCGCGGTGATGCGGAGTCTTCTCACCGATCCAGGCCGGCGCGAGGCAATGGGCCGGGCCGGATTCGAACGGGCGGTCCAGCGCTATTCGTGGCCCCGGATCGCCGCAGACACAGAAAGCATCTATGCCCGGCTTGCCAGTGGCGCCAGACCATACGCACGGAGATTGGAGCACGAATGACCCTCTCCAGCGTTGCTGCAGGCAACGGTACCGTCATGGTCCGCTCCGTGGTGGCCGGCGCGTGAGCCGCCCGAGGAACCGCAAAGTCCTCGTGGTTGGGGACATCTTGCTCGATACCGACATCGAGGGTGATGTTCGGCGCTTCTGCCCGGACACACCGGCGCCGGTCGTCGATGTCACCCAGATGCATGAACGCGCCGGCGGCGCCGGCCTGGCCGCGACCCTCCTCGACCGCCCCGGCATCGACGTCACCCTGGCCACCGGACTTGCCGGCGACGAGTCGTCAAAGCGGCTCACCGACCTGCTCGCCAACCGTCTCACGACTGCCGCGGTGGTCACCACGCCGCGCACCCGGTGCAAGACCAGGGTTCGCGGCGCTGGGCAGACACTGGTCCGCCTTGATTGCGATCCGCCTTCCACCGAAATGCGGGATCTTCCGTGTGACACCAGCCTGTTGGCGGAGTTGCTCGCGGACGCGGACGCAGCGTTGGTGTCGGACTACGCCGGTGGCGTCGCGAGCCATCCCGAAGTCCGGTCCATGTTGTCCAAATGGCGTTACCGGGTGCCGATCGTCTGGGACCCGCATCCGCGCGGTCAGCCGCCACTCGCCGGCGTCTCGGTCGCCACTCCGAACCGCTCCGAGGCGCTGCATTTCCACGGCCCGGATGCAAACTCCGAATCCGACTTCAACGAGCTCGACCAGATCGCCGCCGTGTTGCGGGACCGCTGGAACTGCGATGCTGTCGCGGTCACTGACGGAGCGAACGGGGTTTTCACCGCAGGGCCACACAACGCGTCGGTGTTCACGCCGGTACCGAGACGGCACCCCGGCGACTCCTGTGGCGCCGGCGATCGGTTCGCCGGCACCTTGGCCGCGGAGCTCGCAGGAGGCGTGGACGCGGTCACAGGGATCAGAACCGCCGTTGTCGACACGGCGCGCTGGCTGTCCGCCGGTGGGGTGGGCACGACATCAGCGGACCTTCTCGCGGCACAGACGAACGACGCGGCCGCTCTGGTGGAACGTACCCGGATGGCGGGCGGCGTAGTGGTAGCCACTGGGGGATGCTTCGACGTACTGCACGCCGGTCATGTTGCCAGCCTGGAAGTGGCCAGCCAGCTGGGCGACCTGCTGGTGGTCTTGGTCAACTCTGATGAAAGTGTCCGCCGCCTCAAAGGGCGCGGTCGCCCCGTGCACAGTGTTGAGGACCGCTGCAGGGTGCTGAGGTCGTTGCGTTGCGTCGACGCCGTCGAGGTGTTCGACGGACTCAGCCCATCCGAATCTCTGCGCCGGCTACGGCCGGACATCTGGGTCAAAGGGAGTGACTATACGGCCTCCTCGATGCCGGAGACGCCACTAGTCACTAGCTGGGGTGGCCGAGTCGTTCTGCTGCCATTACTGAACGGCCGATCCACGACCCAGATCCTCAATCACCAGGAAGGTGGTCTCTGATGACGACGACAGCGCTCGAACGGGTGGCGGTCACCGGTGGTGCCGGCGGTCTCGGCTCGGCCGTCGCCAAGGCCGTCCGCGAGCATGGTGGCAGCCCGATCGTGCTCGACCTGCAGGAGCCCGCCGATGACGTGCCGTGGATCAAGGTCGACCTCGCCGATCCGGAAGCCGCCGAGCCGGCACTCGCGGAGGCAGAGGAGCTTATCGGGCCGCTGACCGGCGTGGTGACCGCCGCGGGAATCGACGCTTGCGGCCGTCTTACAGACGTCTCACTGACCGACTGGGTCCGGGTGATTCAGGTAAACCTCATAGGCACCGCCGCAGTCGCCCGAGCCGCTGTGCCACGACTGGAACGGTGTCACGGTCGGATCGTCACCGTGGCGTCAACACTGGGCTTGCGTGCGCTCAGCGATGCGACCGCATACTGCGCATCCAAGTTCGGCGTAGTCGGATTCAGCCGCGCTCTCGCGGTTGAGACCGCAGGCCGGGTCGGCGTCACCATGCTGGTGCCCGGCGGGATGCGCACGTCGTTCTTCGACGGCCGGCCGGAGAACTACCGGCCAGCCCCCGACGCTGACCTAGCCGACCCAGGCCAGGTGGCCGCTACCGTCATCTACGCGCTGGGCCAACCAGCCGGTGTGGAGATCCGCGAGCTCGTCTTCTGCCCCTCGACGGAACCTTCTTGGCCGTGAACCGCGCGCCCATCCTGGTGCTGCGCGCACTCGGTCTGGGCGATGCGCTAACAGCCGTCCCTGCACTACGCGGCCTGCGCAGGTGGTACCCCGACCGGCCTCTGCTGCTGGCAGGACCGGTTCCCGTATCTGATTGGCTGTGCCGCCAAGGCGTGGTCGACGCCGTGCTCCCACTCACTGGCCTGAATGATCCGCCGCCCGGTCGTCGTCTTGGCCACCACATCGCGGTGAACCTGCACGGCTGCGGGCCCCAGAGCCACCGGCTGCTGATCGCCGGAAGGCCAGATGAACTCATCGCGTTCGACTGTCCTGCCGCTGGCGTCCGTACGAGGTCGCAATGGCGCACCGCCGAACACGAGGTACGACGGTGGTGCCGGCTGATCGAGGACGCCGGTGGCCAGTGTGACCCCTTAGATCTACGGCTTGAGCTGCCACGACTGTCAGCCCACCCGATCGACATCAACGCGCCGCCTGGTCCTGCACAAACTCCTGGGCTCGCCGACGCAGTGGTTCTGCATCCCGGAGCGACCAGCGGTGCCCGGCAATGGCCACCGGACCGGTGGGCGATGGTCGCCAGGACGCTGGTGAGATACGGATTCCGAATCGTGCTGACGGGATCCACGGCCGAATCTCACCTCTGCCGCGTAGTGGCGCATCGTGTTGAAGTCGGCTGTACCAACACCAGTGGATCGCTGTCGCTCGACGAACTGGTTACGGTCGTCGCGAGCGCCAGGCTGTTGCTGAGTGGCGACACGGGAGTTGCTCACCTTGCGACAGCTCTTGGGTGCCCATCGGTCACCTTGTTCGGACCAACACCTCCGGACCGATGGGGACCCTTGATCGACCCTGAGTTACACCGGATCCTCTACGAAGGCAAGGGCATCGGCAATCCTCACGCCGATCAAACAGACCCTGACCTGTTGCGCATCACCGTGGCTGAGGTGGTCGCCGCGGCACTGTCGCTGGTCAGCGTAGGCGACTCGCCGAAGTCGCAGACTGCGTTCGGTCGGCAAGGGCCTGACTGAACCAGCCGACGGTCGAACTGAGTCCGTCACGCCATGGCACCTGCGGCTGCCAGCCGAGGAGCTTGCGAGCCAGCGTCGTGTCAGGGCGTCGTACGCCGGGATCGTCGACCGGACGATCGACGAACTGCACTGTCGAGCGGTTACCGGTGGCAGCGATAACATCCCGGGCAATCTCCAGTACCGAACGCTCGTCCTCGTTCCCGATGTTCACCGGGCCTGGGTGCGCCGCGGCAGCCAATCGCAAAATGCCGGTGACAGTGTCGTCGACGTGGCACACCGACCGGGTCTGGGACCCGTCCCCCGCCACTGTCAGTGGCTCGCCTGCCAATCCTTGCCGAATGAAGGTGGGGATGGCACGACCGTCGTCAGGGCGCATTCGAGGACCGTAAGTGTTGAAGATCCGCACGATCGCGGTATCGACACCCTCGCTGGTTCGGTACGCCGTGGTCAACGCCTCGGCGTATCGCTTCGCCTCGTCGTACACCCCACGCGGTCCGATCGGGTTCACGTGACCCCAGTAGTCCTCGGGCTGCGGATGTACTTGCGGATCGCCGTAGACCTCCGAAGTGCTGGCGAGGACGAAGCGAGCGCGCTTCTCCTTGGCCAGGCCGAGGGCATGCCAGGTTCCGATTGCGCCGACCTTCAGAGTCTGGATGGGAAGCCGTAGGTAGTCCACCGGCGATGCTGGACTGGCGAAGTGGAGTACCAGGTCGACTGCACCCGGGACATGCAGGAACTCGGTCAGGTCGCAGCGAAGGCATCTGAAGGCCGGATCGCCCATCAGGTGGGCGATGTTCGCCGGTTTACCCGTGAGGAAGTTGTCGAGGCACACCACCTGATTGCCCTCGGCAAGGAGCCGTTCGCACAAGTGACTGCCCAGGAACCCTGCGCCACCGGTCACCACGACCCTACGTGCGTCCATGTGTCGAAGTACCCGACGGGCCGGCCCGCAAACGGTCAGTGTGGCGGATGGACGGCCTCGGTGAACAACCGGTCCCAGTCGTCAAGGAATCTACTGAGTGCGAACCGCCGCAGCGCATGCGCCCGTGCCGCCTGCCCATAAGTCATCGCTTCGTGGCGCTGCGACGACCACCAACGTGCCTGACTAGCCAGCAGATCGATGTTCGACGATACGAGGCCCGCGCCTGGGCCTACCGACTCTGGCGCGGCAGTCGCTGACAGCACGAGGACGGGCATAGCAAGGGTCATCGCTTCGATCAATGACATACCAACGCTCGTCCATCGGTTCGGATGCAAGTACGCGAGATGCCTGGGCAGCCGCTGATGAAGCTCTGCTTGTGACACGTTGTCCACCCCCGCCAAGCCGCGGCGGATGTGCTTGTCCAGGTCCTGTGTTCCCATCCCATAGACATGGATCGGTACCTGCTCGGCGATGCGGGCGGCCAGATCCATCCCCGTGATTCGCCAGCGTCGGATCGGATCGTTCACGACAACTGCGAGAGACTCGAGCTCGCCGCTATAACGCGGGCCGTAATCGGGTACGCCATGTTCGACAACCGCTGTCGGTGCGTTCCCGTTGTCCCACATGGACTGATTGAAGTGGCTGACGTGGACGATCGGTATGTCCGCACGTCCCGCCATCGGATGTACCCAGTCCGTGACGTCTCCTCTCGGCGTGTTGTGTTCCAGATACAACGCCGGGATTCCTCCTTCGCCGAGGGACCTCCCCGACCATTTTTGAAACAGCTCCAGCTCGGTCGGGCGCTGCAGCAGGACAAGGTCGATCGCGGCGACCTCAAGCTCATCGGGCGAGATCTCGACGACTGTGGACGGCCAATCGAAGGTGCGGCCACGGCCACGCCCGTCCTCGCCTCGAGCAGGCAGGGTGGGGATCAGATACTGGTGGTTGCCGCTCACGAAGGACGTCATCCATGAACCGTGGACGTGCCAGGCGAGGATCCTCACCGGCTCATATCCTTCCGTCCGATGGTGACGACGGCCGGCAGATCAATCTGCCGATGGGGTCATTCATCGGAGACCTCCCGCTCGGCAGCCCAGCGGTCTACCAACTCGCTGACCAGATGGAGCGCGAGCCCATGCATCTCTTGGATCCGCGCGGTCTCCTCGGACGGCACGACCACCGCCATGTCCGCCGCATCAGCGAGTGCGGATCCGCAAGTAGACGTGAAGGCAACCGAACATGCGCCTGCGGCTCGGGCCGCGGCGAGACCGTTCACCACCGTCGGCGAGGTACCGGAGGTGCTGAAGCCGATCACCATGTCCGCCGGGCGCGCGAGAGCCCGAACCTGACGAGCGAAGGCATCGTCGTAGGAATAATCATTGGCAATGCAACTGAGCACCGCTCCATCGCCGATCAGCGCGACCGCGGAAAGCGGCTTGTGCTCGCGCAGGTAGTGGCCGATCAGCTCGGCCACGAGATGCTGCGCGTCGGCAGCGGATCCGCCGTTGCCATAGGTGTAGAGCACGCCCCCGGTACTAAGACGATGGATCAATTCCTCCGCCACCGCTTGGACAGCGGGCAACTGCTCCCGCATCGCTGAGGTGACCTCGATGTGTCGGTCGAGTTGAGCCGCGATCGTACGATCCACATGCCGGGACGCCGTACCGATCTCCATCCGGTGGTACGCAATAGCGGCCGCGCCGAGCACACCGACACGATCGCCATGGTTGCTCAGCACCACCTTGCAGGCGTCTGCGGCCGGCAACATCGCCTGCCGTCGCACCGCCTCCTGGACCGGGCGGAGCAAGTAGTCGCCAGCCCTCGTGACACCACCACCAAGAACCACCATCTCGGGCTCACACACGTTCACAATGGCCGCAACAGTCCGGCCAAGGATCGCTGTGGTTTCGGTCCAGATCTCTTCTGCCAATGCGTCGCCGGCCCGGGCCTGCTCGACCACGTCCTTGGCGGTCACCGTCCGAAGCGTGGCGAGAGTCGAGTTTGGTCGGCGCAAGAGGGCCTCCGCGGCTCGCCGAGCGATCGAGGTACCGGATACGTAGGCTTCGGCGCAGCCGCGAGCGCCACAGCCGCACTCACGCCCCTGCCAGTCCACCACGATGTGACCGAGCTCGCCGCCCTGATTCGCGGCGCCATGGAAAAGGACGCCGTCACAGATGAAGCCGCCGCCGAAACCGGTCGAGAGAGTCAGATAGACGAGGTTCCGCACATTCCACCCGCCCCATCGGTATTCGCCCAATGCCGCCGCAGTCGCGTCGTTCTCGACGTACACGGGGATGCCGAACCGGTAGCTCAGCATGGCCCCGAGCGGGACCTCGTTCCAGCCAGGCAGCCCGGGTGGTCCCAGGATCAGGCCGTCAGCGGGATCCAACGGACCGCCACAGCCGATGCCAACGGCAGTGACCGGACTGCCGCCAGCTTGCTTCAACGCGCGATGACCGAGTCGCGTGAGACGGTCGATCACCTCAGCCGGCCCGTCGGCGACGCCAGTAGGGATGGTGACGAAAGAACGCAACCGGCCGTCGGCATCGGCAACACCCGCGGCGAGCTTCGTGCCGCCTATATCCAGGGCGAGCACCGGAGAGCGTCGGTCAGCAGATTTGGGTGGCCTGTGTGGTGTCGACAGCGCTTGGACCCCATCAACCGACTGCGTCACTCGCCTCAGCAGTTGGTTGCTCATATCTGCCACGTCGACCATCCGCCAGCCCTCCCCCGCCCCGTCGTACTGCTCACCGTGACAATCAGGATGCAGAACGGCACCCCTCCATCGCGCCTTGTTTATCTGGAAGAGCTGGAAGTCACCCGGAGAACGAGACCAGCTGGACGGTGCCCGGCACCTGCCGTGGGCCGTGATGTCCGGTAACCAGCTCGACCTGCACGTGGTACCCAGGATCTCTTCGGTCATGCGTCGTGTCGGTGCCAGATACCACCACGGCATGATCACAACGTTGCTGGTGGTGACCCTGGGTATCCACTTCTTGGCTACTGGTTGACTTTCGGCGAGAGGGGTACGTGGGGCGCATCCGGCCGTGGCCCAACCCGCTGCCATCTTGGCCGGAACCGGCCAGCAGGGTTCAACATGACCATTACCTCATCGCTCTCCCACCGCGCCAGCGTGGTCTCAGAAACAGATCAAAGCCTTCGGGATCGGCAATCGTCGGAGATAGAACAACTCCTGCGGACCGCTGCCGAGGAAGTGGATCCCCGGAAGTCCCAGCTCCAGGAGCAGGCAATCATCCTGGGCGCTCCGATGGCGCGCACGCTGGCCTCCCGCTACTGCCGTCGCGGTGTCGACACCGACGATCTCGTTCAGGTCGCGTACGTCGGCTTGGTCAAAGCGGCCCACGGCTACGCGCCCGACTCGGACACTGATTTCCGTTCGTACGCGATCCCCACCATCCGGGGGGAGTTACAGCGCCACTTCCGCGACAGCGCGTGGATGGTGAAGCCGCCTCGACGGATCCAGGAACTCCAGTCGGCCATCAACGCCGCCGAGGGCGAGCTGGCAGCCACCCTTCACCGCTGGCCGAGTGAGCGGGACCTGGCTGAGGCGATCGGTGTGCCGGTGGAGCAGATCGCCGACGCACAACGCGCCCAGGGGTGCTTTCACCCCGTGTCACTGGATGCCCGCCTCAGTCACGGGTCATCGCTGTCGCTCGGCAACCTGGTCGCTGACGATGAGGACAAATACGTGCTGGTCGATCACGTTGGGGCGCTGCGGCCGGCTGTCGAGGACCTGCCACCCCGAGACAGACTCATCCTGCATCGCCGATTCGTCGAGCACCGCACCCAGGCGGAGATCGGAGCTGAGATCGGTGTAAGCCAGATGCAGGTCTCCCGACTCCTGCGCCGGATCCTGCTGGTCTTGAGATCAGCTCTCGTGGCCTAGCGGTGTGTCTCCAACGCCGGCGCCCATGCCGCAGGTTGGCGACGGAGTGTGGGATGCCGTCGAGCAGAGGTGGATCGCGCAGAACCTCGCAGGCGAAGCGGCGAGCTGGCACGCTGCAATCCTGAATTTGCGCTACACCGAGACCGGCGAACGGCCGCGCTGTTCGTCGCGGCACTTACCGCCACCACCAGCCAGGCCGCCCCCACCAGCCAGGCCGCGCCGCCGCCCGGGCGCGGCCAACGCCCGGTGCACTGCGAGTTCACCCCGACCCCGGAGAACCCTGCCGCGAAGCCCGTTCGCCTCCCGACGGCGAAGGCCAAGTCGCATATGACGACACGCAATGCTTCCGGCTGACGAACTCAGCGCGGCTCGGCGTGCTGCAGTGCGGTGACATCTACCGTCAGGAGGAGGGCGGCCCGGGCTACAAGTTCCCGGACGAGGTCACCGGTCAGGAGACCTACCCGCGCGGAACCGTTGCGATGGGCAACCAAGGCCCGGGTACCAACGGCAGCGAGTTCTTCGTGGTCCACTCGCACGCCGACATTCCGCCGAACTACACAGTTCTCGGCCAGGTCGTCAGCGGCATGGACACCTTCGACCGGATCGTCGTGGCCGGAATCGCCGACCCCGACCTCGATGGCCCGCCGATGTACCCGGTGCGCATCTACCGGGTGAAGGTCGGCGCGCAACACGGCTGAACACTGCCCGCACCACCACTCGTCGGGGGAGGGTAATTCGGCTGGGAGCGGGATTACTGTGACGCCGTGAGCAGCAAGCGCGGCCGACCGCGGCATCCCGACGTACTGACACCGGCCGAGTGGCGGGTGGTGCACGCCGTCCGGCACGGGATGTCCAACCGGCAGATCGCCACCCGGCGCGGGATCAGCGTC
>JAWWOY010000689.1:0-9070 GCA_033851195.1 Kribbellaceae bacterium
CGGCAAGCCGGTCCATGATCGCGTAGCGGCCGTTGGTGAGGACGATGAAGAGGACGCCGCACGCGTAACGCGCAGCGCTCCACAGGCCCTGGATCGCGTAGAGGGACGAACCGTCGCCCAGCACGGCCACGACGGGACGGCTGGGATCACCCAGCCGTAGCCCCGCGGCAGCCGGCAGGGCGAACCCGAGGCCGCCCATCGCGGCACTGACGAATCCGCGCGGCGTCCGCGCGGGCAGCAGTCGGTGGAGGTCCGGGCGCGAGGAAGGCGTCTCCTCGACCAAGACGGTGTCACGCGGCAGCCGCTCGGCGAGCGCCGCGAAGACGTGCACGGCGAACAAGCGGTCGTCGGCGCGCGGGGGCTCCACCTTCGGTGCGGCACGCAGTACGGCGCGCAACCGGCGCGGCCGCAGCCGCGCCGCGATCGCCGCGCAGGCGGACGCCGCGTCCGCCAGCAATGCGACGTCCGCATGGCTGTGGTGCAACTCGTCCGGATCATCGGAGATCACGGCTACGGCCAGCCCGTCCGGCACCAGCGATCCCGGCTCGTACCCGTACTGGCGGAACGCACCCGTGCCCACGACGAGCGCGACGTCGTGCTGGGCGAGGATCGCCCGCAGGCCAGACCGGTTGGCCGGCAGGTGACCGGCGAACTGCGGGTGGTCCTGCGGGAAGCCCGCGCGGGCACCGAACGCCTCCTGCCAGACCGGCGAGCCGAGGCGTTCGGCCAGGTTGACCAGCTCCGCCCACGCCTGCTGGTAGTCGGCGCCTGCTCCGACGACCAGAACCGGCGCGTCAGCGCGCTCCAGGAGCCGCACTACGTCGTCCACGGCCGGCCCAGGCACCCGGCGGGCGCGCGTCACCGCGACAGGCCCCGGAATCTCGAGCCCCGGGTCGATCTCGGCCGACCAGTCGTCCATGGGCACCACGACTATGGCCGGGCCCCGGTGCTGCGCCGCCTCGTGCCACGCGCGCCGCACGGCGCCGGGGACGTCCTGCGGCCGGACGGGCAGGTGTTCCCACACGGGGTACGCGCCGGCCAGCCCCCCGAGCCGCCCGGCGAGGAACGGCTCGCGGGCCAGGTGGCGGCGGTCCTGCTGGCCGACCAGCACGACCAGCGGAGCCCGGTTGGTGCGTGCGGTGGCGAGTGCGCCGACCGCGTTCCCCAACCCTGCCGTCGTGTGCAGTACGACGAGCGCCGGCTGACCGGTCGCTATCGCGTGCCCTGTCGCCATGCCGACGACCGTGCCCTCGTGCAGGCCCAGGACGAACTCGAGATCGTCGGGCAGGTCGGTCAGGAAGGGGACCTCGGTAGAACCCGGGTTGGCGAACATCCGGTTCATCCCGCACTGGCGCAGGACGTCGAGGGTGGCGTCGCGGACCGTCGTCACAGCGGCGCTCCCATCGCGACTGACGGGTACGGCGTGCTCGGTTCGGCGACCACGAGGTTCTCGACGACGCCGAGTCCCTCGATCTCGCCGCGGATCTGGTCTCCGGGGATCACGCTGCGCACCCCCGGCGGCGTACCCGTCGAGACGACGTCGCCGGGGGCGAGGGTGAATGCTTCCGTCAGCCAGGACAGCTGCTCTGGAATGTCGTGGAACATCTCGGAGGTGCTGCCGTCCTGCCGCAGCTCGCCGTTCACCCAGAAGCGGACGGCTAGCGCTTGGGGATCGGGAATCTCGTCCGCCGTGACGAACCACGGCCCGACGATGCCGAAGGTGTCGAATCCCTTGCCCCGGTCCATCCGGCGGTTGTCCAGCTCCGAGACGTCTCTCGCCCCTACGTCGACGAAGGCGACGTAGCCGGCGACCGCCGCCATGGCGGTCTCGCGCTCGAGACCGCGGGAACGCCGACCGATCACCACACCGAGCTCCAGTTCGGGATCGACCCGCTGGCTGATCGCCGGGTAGCGCAGGTCGTCGTACGGGCCGGCCAGCGCGCTGGGCGCCTTGAGGAAACCCTGCAGCCGGTGCGGTGTACTCGGAGGCGGTGCCTGTCGATCCCTCGGGTAGTTGGCCGTCATGCCCCAGATCGTGTGGGGACGCCCGATCGGCGGGCCGAACCTCGCCCTCTCGGCGGACCAGGTGCAGTCCTCGGTCAGGTCGCCGGTGCCGACCGCTGCCGGCACCCACTCATGCACCGCGCGAACGATGCCGAGATCCGGGTCGGTCTGCAGCAACGCCGGGAGCGTCTCCGCGAGCTCCCGTCGCGAACGCGGGATCGCGTCGTCCCGGTGGCTGCCGCGCGTTTCGAGCATCCGGACGTACGCCGCCTGCACGTCGACCAGGCGGCCTTCGACGACGCCGGGGAAGCAGAGCCGGTCACCGAAAGGGGTACGTCTGATGGCGAGCTTCACTCATACCGCCTTCGTCAGGTCCGTGCACGAGTCGATGATCATGTCGAGCCCTCCCAGGTTTCCACCATGTCGAAAACTCTCCTGGCCTTGACGGCGCCTCTGGCCAGGCTTCTTGGATACTGGACGCTAACTACCGCCCGCAGAGCGGGCAATGATCGAAGCGAGGATTTCCACCATGTCGAAGAACGGCGCGGTCAGGTCGGAAGGTGAACCGCACGATGCGGTGAGCAAGTCGCTGCGCGCCTTGCTCGCGCTCGCGACCCAGGAGTCGATGGGAGTCAGCGAGCTGAGCCGGGAACTCGATGTCGCGGTATCCACCGCGCACCGCCTGCTCAACATCATGCGCCTGCACGACTTCGTCGAGCAGGACATGCACTCGCGGCGGTACCGGCTCGGCCCAGCGGCACGCAAGCTAGCCGAGCAGTCCAGGGGCCACCAGAACCTCCTGGCCGTCGGCCACCCGCATCTGGCGGAGCTGCGCACACTTGTCGACGAGACCGTGAACCTCGTCGTCCTGGACGGAGCGGAGGCACTCTTCATCGACGGCTTCCAGTCCCGCCAACCGCTGCGGGTCGCTACCCGCACCGGAGCCCGGCTACCCGCCTACGCCACGGCCGGTGGGAAAGTGCTGCTGGCACACCTGCCGAACGCGATGGTTCGCACGAACTTCCCGTCGGACCTGCGCCGGGTGACCCGCTACACGCTGCGCGACCGGCAGGCACTCGAGCGCGAACTGGACGAGATCCGCACGTCCGGCTACGCGCTGAACCTCGGCGAGCACCTCGTCGAGGTCTGCGCGATCGGTGTTCCCGTCGACGGCTTGCACGGCCGCCCGGTCGCTGCCCTCACCATCGCGGCCCCGCGCACCCGGTGGACGCGGAAGCGGCTCACCGCGCTCGCACCGGCACTCGCCGCCACGGCGGATGCCATCACGCGTGACCTTCGCGAGTACGGCCCCTGATCAGGCCGCATTAGTGGCCCTCACGGGACGCTGAGACTTCGCCTGACGCCCTGCGCGGCGACCTGCAGCGCGGAGAGCAGCCTGGCGCGGTCGCGACTCAGCGTCGGTACGACGACGCCGATCGCGGCGAGCACTTCGTCGTCCCGGCCACGCACCGGGACCGCGATCGAGCAGGCGCCGAGGGTCATCTCCTCCACCGTCGTCGCGTAGCCGTCGCGGCGGGTTCTGTCCAGCTGGGCCCGCAATCGGTCCGGCTGGATGACCGTGTACGGCGTGAATCGGGTGAGGTGGGCGAGCGCGTCCTCCTGGACCTGCTCCGGGGCATGCGCGAGAAGCACCTTGCCGACGCCGGTCGAATGCATCGGCAGGCGTGATCCGACCTGGCTGACCACGGGAACCGACAACCGTCCGGACAATCGCTCGAGATAGAGCACTTTTGTGCCGTCCCGGATGGCCAGGTGCACGGTCGCCCGAGTGGCGGCGTGGATGTCGTTGAGGAACAGCGATGCGACCTGACGGAGCCCGGTCTGCACCGGCGCGAGGAGTCCGACGTCCCACAGCCGCCGGCCCACGGCGTACTGGCCGTTCGCGCGCCGGACCAGCGCGCCGCCGGCCGCCAGCTCGCCGGCCAGCCGGTACGCGGTGGGCACCGGCAGGTCGGCCCGTCGCGCCAGTTCGGTGAGCGTCAGCCGGCGGTGCTGGTCGTCGAAGGCATAGAGCAGCGCCAGCGCACGCGAAACCACCGAGGCGCCCGGGGTGGAGATGTTGCCCGCCATGCTCGGGTCCTTTCGCTCAGTGAAAGCTTAGGCTCGTGCCACACATCACCGGTCCGCCACGCTGCTGCTGTGGACACGACGACCAACCTGGGGCTCGAACCTCAGCCCGTGGTGACCGAGGAGATCGCTGTGCTGCACGCGGCGGCAATGCACGGCGAGACCCAACCGCGGCTCGACTTCCCGCCATACCGCAGCTCGCTGCTCAGGCACCCCACTGCGGCGTTCCAGCGTGTCGACCCCGAGGAGGTCGAGTTGGTCGCGCCGGTGTTCGGGCACTCCGACGTCGACTCCGTCGAAGCCGACCTGACCATTCGGCACGACGCCGAGCCGATCGGCGAGCGCCTGGTGATCACTGGCCGCGTCCTCGACGGCGACGGTCGCCCGGTGCGGCACCAGTTGGTCGAGATCTGGCAGGCCAACGCGGCCGGCCGCTACGTGCACGAGCGCGACGAGCATCCCGCGCCGCTCGACCCGAACTTCACCGGGGCGGGCCGCTGCCTGACCGACGGCGACGGCTGGTACCGGTTCACCACGATCAAGCCTGGCCCCTACCCGTGGCGCAACCACCTCAACGCGTGGCGCCCGGCGCACATCCACTTCTCGTTGTTCGGTACGGAGTTCACCCAGCGGATGGTCACCCAGATGTACTTCCCAGGGGATCCGCTGTTCGGACTGGACCCGATCTACCAATCGATCACCGACCCCGCCGCCCGGGCGCGGCTGGTCTCGACGTACGACCATGACGTCACCCAGCATGAGTGGGCGACGGGCTACCGCTGGGACATCGTGCTGACCGGAAGCCACGCCACGCCGCTCGATCGGGAGGAGCACCATGCCTGACCGGCTGACCGCGACACCCGGCCAGACCGTGGGACCGTTCTTCCACTACGGGTTGGCCTTCGACGGCAGCAACGAACTGGTGCCACCAACCACGCCCGGCCGGTTACTCCTGCACGGGACCGTGTACGACGGTGGGGGCGATCCGGTTCCCGACGCTCTGCTGGAGATTCGCCAGGCGGATCCGACCGGGCACGTGCCGGCGGTCGAGGGATCACTCGCCCGGGACGGTCGGTTCACTGGCTGGGGCAGGGCCGCGACCGACGCGGCGGGTCGCTACGCGTTCACCACGCTCGAGCCCGCACCGGTGCTCGCAGGCGCCGCGGCGTTCTTCTCGGTCGTGGTGTTCGCGCGCGGCCTGCTGAACCGTCTGTTCACGCGCGCATATGTTCCGGGGCCGGCCACCGAGCCAGACCCGCTCCTGCAGCGGCTCACCCCTGCCGAGCGGCGCACGCTCATCGCCATCCGAGACAACGACGGCCTCCGCTTCGACATCCACCTCCAGGGCGACCGGGAGACTGTCTTTCTGGCTTTTCCCGGGCACGGTGCTCGATGACCGAATTGCTGGAGAATGGTCAGGGGCGACCGGGGTGGCGTGCGTGAGCCACGTCTACACCGACCTTGCGGTGTTCGGCATCGAGGAGCACGACGTGGTCGTGCGCGAGTTGTCCGGGATCAGCTTTCCCGAACTGCAAAACCTCATCGACGTCCCGCTGCTCGACGGAAGCATCTGAGGGGAACCCCATGTCCCGCATCGTCTCCAGCACCCCCGTCGGCATCGTCGGCGGCGGTCCGGCCGGTCTCATGCTGTCGCACCTGCTGCACGTCGCCGGCATCGACTCGGTGGTCATCGACATCCGCAGTCGCGACGAGATCGAGCACACGCACCGCGCCGGCATCCTCGAGCGCGACAGCGTCCGGCTCCTGACCGAGGCCGGCGTGTCGGATCGGGTGCTGCGTGACGGTCACGAGCACCAGGGCATCGATCTGCGGTTCGGCGGGGTCAGCCACCGGATCGATTTCCAGAGATCGGTCGGCGCCTCGACCTGGTTGTACCCGCAGACCGACGTGTTCATCGACCTCGCCAATGCCCGGCAACGCGATGGCGGCGACGTCCGCTTCGGAGTCAGCAACACGTCCGTCGTGGACGTGACCTCGGACCGGCCCGGGATGCTGTTCACCGATGCCGACAGCGTCGCCCACGAGGTCCGGTGCGACATCCTGGTCGGGGCTGACGGCTCGCGCAGCATGACGCGCTTCTCGGTCACGGACCGCAAGGAGTACTTCCGGCAGTACCCCTACGCCTGGTTCGGGATTCTCTGCGAGGCCCCGCCGAGCGCGCCGCTGCTGATCTACACCCGGTCGGAGCGTGGGTTCGCGTTGATCAGCCAGCGCACCGACCGGATCCAGCGGATGTACTTCCAGTGCTCGCCGGAGCAGTCGGTCGACGACTGGTCGGAGGACCGGATCTGGTCCGAGCTGCAGGCCCGTCTCGCCGGCGAGGACGGCTTCACGCTCAAGGAAGGCCGGATCTTCGAAAAGAGTGTGCTGCCGTTCCGGTCCTACGTTTGCGAACCGATGCGCCACGGCAGCCTGCTCCTCGCCGGCGACGCCGCGCACACGGTGCCGCCGACGGGGGCGAAGGGGCTCAACCTGGCGCTCGCCGACGTCCGCGTACTGGCCGAGGTACTGGAACGGGTCCTGCTCAAGAACGACCGGTCCGCGCTGGACGAGTACACCGACCGCGCACTCGCTCGGGTGTGGAAGGCGCAGCACTTCTCCTACTGGATGACGACGATGCTGCACTCCGTCCCGGAAGCCTCCGACTTCGACGCACGCCGCCAGCTCGGTGAGCTGGCCTCGGTGGCCGGGTCCGTCGCTGGCGTGACGTACCTCGCCGAGGGGTACACGGGCTGGCCGAACGGCTAAGCCGCGCGTCGAGGTACCCGCGCAACGGCCGGGACGATCGAACTCGCATGCCTGCCCCGCGAGGTGGACGAGGCAAGTGCGAAACTCCCTCGGGCGATGGCTCAGGGGTTGAGCCGCCCTGTGGGGCGGTTGAATAGCAGATCGGCAGCGCGGACGAGGACCTGGGCTCGGGTGCGGTCGCCGTGGTCGGCGGCGAGGAAGTGCTCGCCGATCGCTACGCAGAAGGCAAGCAGGCTGCGGGCCTCGACCTCGTCGGCATCGGAGCAGAAGGTGCCGATCATCTCACGCAGCAGCGCCATCCGCCGGTTGTCCACCCGTCGCAGGCGCTCGGCCACCGCCTCGTCGCGCCGGGCCCAGTCCCTGATCGCGAGGTCGATCGGCAGCAGTCGGTCGCTGGAGAAAGTGAGCACGCCCGCACGCTGGATTTTGGTCCTCGGATCGCCACCCTCGCGCTCGACGCGATTGATCACCTCGTCGATGCTCTCCCGCTCCCAGGCGTCCAGCATCGCCTCAAGCAGCGCGCTGCGGTCGGCGAAGGACCCGTAGAACCCGCCTTTCGTGACGCCAAGCTTTTTCGCCAGCGCCTCGACACGGACGGCATCCGGGCCGCCGGCGGCCAGCGCCCGCAGCCCCTCCTCGATCCACCTGTCCCGCGGCGTGCGAGTCGCACCCACGATGTGCCTCACCCCACATCCCCATATACGCCACCGTATAAACCGGCTAGCCTCGTCTCATACGGCATCGTATACATGAACGGAGACAGTCAGATGACCGTCGACTTTGTTCAAAGTGCCTTGGGGACGGACAACATCCCCGAATCCGTCCGCGCGCTCAGCTCCTTGCCTGACATCGACTACGCCGACCAATTCACCCTCCCCACGGACGCGGAAGCACCACCGGAGCAGTGGGCCCGGGCGATGTTCGGCGACGTCCCCAACGTCGCGGAGCTGCTGATCTGGCGCGGTCTCCTCGGTCTCCGACTCAGCCGAGGACGATCGCCGGCCACCGTGGCCGGATGGCAGATCGGCGAACGTGGCGAAGATTGGATCCGGCTCGAGGCTGCTTCCTGGTTTCTGACCGCCAACCTCCTTGTACAGACAGCCGATGGGCGGGTGTCGCTGGGAACCTTCCTGCACTATGACCGGCACCTGGGCCATGGTGTGTGGCCCCCGTTGTCCGCCATCCATCGCCGACTGGTACCCGGGGTGCTCCGCGACGCCGCAGCAAAGATCCGGGCAACCCGATGAGCACTCCAACTGCCAGGATCACCGACCTCGGCCTGCCGGTCCTCCGCGGCGGTGATGGCTGAGCATCAACGCACCACACCATCGGCACGCGGCGGGCGGAGGCTGGCCGCGACCGACGGCAAGACGTTGACCTGGTCGGCATCCTGCATCTCACCGGCGCCGCCAACCTCACCGCCGCCCTGCGACACCACGCCCAAACGACCTCAGCGAGCGCTGCAGACCCTCAAGACCCGCTGATCAACGACCTTGCCCGGGTAGCCACATCGAGCCCAGCAGCACGAGCGGCTTCTACCTCCGCCGCGAAATGCTCGTCCGGGTGGCGCATCCGGAGTGGGTTCGCGGGAACCAGTAGCATCACGCCCACATCCTGCCCGACCCAAACACCCGCCCGCCAATCGGTTGTTTCGGTCGCCATCCTGTACGCGGCAGATTCGGACGTTGCCCCTTAGGGTCAGCGGCATGACAGCCTCAGAGCCAGACGAGTCTGTTCATTGGGTAAGGACGGTTGGCGCACCTCATCCCGATGACCCTCGCGACGGAGAGCTTCACCAGTTATTTGGCAGACTCCCCGACTCGTTCGACCTGGAACCGTGGGATGACGAACTCGACGGTCTGGACGCCCACTACGTAAGGGACCCGCACGCGGCTCCGGTCGAGGTGGACGGTCGCTTGATTTGGCAGTACAACTACAGCCCGCCGTGACGGACGCTCCGGTGAGCCGCTCTGCCACTTCGACGCCCGCTCATCGGCATGATCGCCCTTCACTCTCGGCGGCATGTGCGGATGTTCGATCTCGGTCGCTGGAATACTCCTAGGCGTGGAGATGGAGCAAATCAGTACGTGCTCAGGCTGCAGGGTCTGGCCGATCCCGATTTCGCCGCCGCATGCCAAACAGCGCTGCGGTTGGTGGCGGAGGAGATGGTGATCGCGGAGACGGACATCCCGTGGGGCGTGCGCGAACG
>JAWWOY010000726.1:0-5811 GCA_033851195.1 Kribbellaceae bacterium
GGTCCCCGGACCGCCGTCGACGACGAGCGCCCCGGAGGATCCGGCGCGGATGATCGCGTCCTGGTCGGCCTGCAGCGTGCCGAGCACGTCGCGCATCCGGGCCGACCGGTTGCTGCCCAGGCTGGCGATGAAGGCGGACTGGTCGTCGAGCGCGGCCGCGTGCCCGTCAAATCCTTCCGAGGTGAACACCTCGTCCCAGGAGTCGCTGATCCGGCCGCGAGTCCAGCGATACCTGCGGCGGCTTGCCAGACCCATCGGGTTGGCGTGGGTCGCTCCGAAGAACGGCTCAGCCGCGGGGGAGCGCCAGTCGATCAGCAGCCGACGACCCGCGCTGTCTGTGAGGCCGAGTCGTCCGACGTACACGGGCTCGGCGTTGTCTGCGCTGACGATGTGTCCGAGGCACAGGTCCAGACCGAAGCGACGCAGGGCGCGCAGGCGAGCGGTCAGCCGGTGGATCTCCATGTCCCGATCCATCGCCTCCTGGCCTATGCCGCCAGGCGCCTTGCGCGCGGCATCGAGACGGTTGGACAGATCGGCGATTGACTGCTCGAGGCTCTCTGCGATTGCCGCGAAGTGCTGCTCGTCGCCGGCGATCAGCGCCGGGTCGGCCTTGGGGGTGAGGTGGTCGGGAAGGTCAAACGCGCTGGTAGTCAGGGGATTCACGTCATCAGCTCCGATCGAGCAGCAGCTTCGCGGCCACCGCTGCGCCGTCGGTACGGATCGTGCCGGCCACGGCCGTCGCTCGTACGCGGGTCTCGGGGGTCAGGGCGGTCCTGAGCGCGGCTGACAGGGACTCGGTGGTCGGAGTCGGACCGTCGTGTGCCGCGCCGATGCCTAGGTCGGCTACGCGGCCGGCCCAGTACGGCTGGTCCGCCGCCTGGGGTATCACCACCTGGGGCGCGCCGGCCCGGGCAGCCGTGGTCATCGTGCCCGCGCCGCCGTGGTGCACGACTACGGCCACCCGGCCGAACAGTGCCTGCTGGTTGACCTCGCCGACCACGAAACAGTCGTCCCGTTCGTCGATCAGGGTCAGGTCCGCCCAGCCGCGCCCGACGAGTGCGCGGCGGCCCTGCGCGCGGATCGCCTCGATGGCGACCTGGGCGATGTCCTCCGAGACGCGGCGCATGCTGCCGAAGCCGACGTACACCGGTGGTTCGCCGGCGTCCAGGAACGCCACCAGCTTGTCCGGCAGCGGGCGTTCGTCCGGCAGGATCCACGCACCGGTGTGCACGACGTCGAGGTCCGAGGTCTCCTGCCACGGGCCTAGGGTCGGATCCGTGGCCAGCCACGGGTGGTCGGTGAAGATGAAGTTGCGGACGTCGTCCACCGGTGGCAGACCGATCGAGGTCCGGTGGGTGTTGAGCGCCTCGCCGTGCAGCGCGTTGAAGCTCTGGGCGTTCAGGTCCCACAGCACCCGGTTGTCGGTCACCTCCGGTGGGAACGGCTGGCCCGGCAGCAGCGCCGCCGGCGGCGCGTGGTGCGGCGACGGCAGCAGGAACGGGCAGAAGGTCGCGTACACGTAGTGGATGCCCAGTGTCTCGGCCACCGACCGCGAGGCGAAATGCGCCAGGCCGGTCGCCAAGAGCGCGTCACATCCCTCGGCTGCCTCGGCGACCGTGTCGTACTGCGTGGCGATCAGCTCGGCCACGCGCCGGGACGCGGCCGACGCCGACGACGGCGGCAGCATCGAGCGCATCGGCCGACCGACCGGCACCAGCGGCACGCCGACACGGGCCAACAGCTCCGCGAAGTCCTCGTCCGGCGGCGCGCACACCCGCACCTCCGCGCCGAGTGCCCGCAACTGCACCGCGAGTCCAACCAGCGGTTCGACGTCCCCGCGCGACCCATACGTCGACAACAACACACGCATTCCGTGACTCTCATTTCCGTAGGTTCCGGCTTCGGCCGACGATTCTGCGGCACGAATAGGGGCTTGCGGCAAGTCCCCCCGTGCGCTATAAATTGAGAGTGGCAAGGAGTGGGTATCTCCTTGCCTTTCCTTTTGTCGTCCGCTGTGGACGGACAACCTCCTCGCGAAGCGGCAGCTGCGGACCGAGAAGTTCTCCACCCACTTCAGTAAGGCCGGCTTCAACGTCGTCGAGAGCGCCGCCATCCTGATGAAGTTCGTGGTCGCGCCGCGCCGCACGAGCGCTGGGCGGAGCTCGCCCTCACCCCCTGATCATGCTCGAACCGGAGCTTGCCCCAGCCATAGCCGTGGCAGTCAGGTAAGCGCAGAACATCGCGACACCGTTGCTGTAGGCCCTCAACGTCGTCAGGCTGATCGGCTTGTCTCCCGAGCGCAGATCAGCCAGGAAGTCCTCGACGTCGATCGGCCGCCAGCTCTACGGAAACTCGCCAGTGAAAGCCTAAAACCGCGACACCACTGCGTACCGCGCCGAGCGGAACAAGCCGATACCGGGATCACGCAACAGTTGTGCTCATCCGATCCTGGCGAGGTGAAGAGTCAGGTCGGCTACCAGTGTCACCCGCTCTGGGAGCACTGCGCGGATCCGATCAAGCACTCGCTCCCGAGCCGAGACGGGCAGTTGGAGATAAGCCGAGATCGTCGACAGGTGGTCGAGGTAGTCGACAGCCGACATCGACGTCCGGCGTTCGATGGTGGACTGACGGACATCGATGAATCGGTTCGACCGAAGCAGTTCGGTCCCGGGCCACTGCATCGGGCTGTCCGTCGGCGTCCCGTCAGGCGATGGAACATCGTCGTCTGCCAGGAACTGCGATCTGGCGGCACGAACGGCCTCCTCGACGGTCTTGTCGGCCAGAAGCATCTGTCCACCGAAGGAAGCGAATATCCCATCGGGGTTAAGCAGCGCGGCCACGCGCGACCACCGATCGGCCGGGTCGGTCCAATGAAGTGAAGCCGCCGCGAAGACCAGGTCGTAGGTGGAGGTGAGCGGGAGATCCTCGAATGCGCCCTGAACTGTGGCAACTGTTGCTGGCACGTGCCTGCGCAGTTCTACGAGCATTGCTGCGTCTGGGTCCGTGGCGGTGACAGCGATTCCGCGCCCAGCGAACACGCGTGTGGCTTTGCCTGTGCCCGCGCCGATCTCCAGGGCGGTGCGGACCGGCAGACCTGCATAGGTCAGTACCTCGTCAACGAGTTCGTCAGGATAACCAGGTCGGAACTGCTCGTAGGCCGATGCTGCAGACCCGAAACTCAGCGCGCGCTCAACCATGCATTGATTGTGTCAGCACGGTCAGTGCATCCGAGTTGCCGGATCAACTCCTCACCTTCGAGCACGCGCTCATCGGCACCGCTTTGCATCTGCTGATGAAGTCGGTCGAAGGCCGTATGCCCAAGATTCGGGTGGTGAGGTGGCAGAACTCGATTGCAGCAGGCTCGGCACACTGGCATACGGCGCCGGTGTCAGTGGCGGCCGGCGAGTGGCCGCTAAAAGTCGCCATAACAAGCACCGGCTTATGGCGCTTATAGCGCCGGACGGGCGTGAACACACTGCTAGGACTGCACGTCCGCCGCGGGAGCGGAGGTAACCAGGGCGGCGACGTAGCGACCGGAGGTTGCAGCCGATCCGATGGCGTGGCGCTAGATGGTGCCGGGGGAGTAGCCGCGGAACACCCAGTTGCTGGCGGGATGAGCGGCCGTCTGATCGTTGGCGGGATTGGCGGCCAGGGTGCGCCCAAGAGGTTCGTCGAGGGGTTTCCGGGATGGCGATCTCTGTGCCGCCAAGGTGAACGGAAACGAGCGCATCGGTGACGGTGACGTCGTCCCAAATGAGTTCGACGACCTTCTCGATCTGCTGTCCGAAGACCGCGCTGACGACGCAGGACCAGCACCGCCCAGCGTTGTACAGCCCGTCCTCGGCGCCGCACGAGCGGCGGTCAACGTTGAGCCTCACGCCGGCGCAGCCGCGGCATGCCGGCTCGCCGTCGATCAGACAGGGAAGCACGCCTCGTAGCCACAACTGCATGTACCCCGGGTTCGCTTGGCTTGTTGGTGGCAGTAGCGAGACGAATCTGTTTGATCTCGTCCTACTCATATTGGCAACAGTGCGTATCAGACAGGTGCGAGTCTGCTGATCACGGATCGATCCCTGGACGCGCCTGCTTCGTATGACGTCCGGTGAGCGGGCAGGGAGCCGGGCGGGGCTTCAGACACCGGTGTCCAGGGTGGCGGCACTGGTACAGAGTGCCAAGACCTCCGGTCCGGCCACGGCCTCACCGGCGCGCCTGATCATCTGTCGCACCCCGGGTTCGGGGATGCGGTGTGGGAAGTAGGTGTCTCGTAGCAGCCGGCCGTAGTCGATAGCCCTGGTGCCGCTGCCACCGGACTCAATGTCGATGACGCCACTCACCTGATCCCGGTGGAGGAGAACGTTCGCCCAATGGAAGTCGCCGTGGACGAACTCTCCGCCCGGCAGGTCGATTCGGCCAAGCTGCGCAACAAGCTCTTCATAGCGGTCGACGACGTCGCTGATCTCGGGCGAGGCACGATGCAGGTCCGTGACGCAGCTCGCGAATTGGTTTATCTGGTGGGTAGACAGGTCGCGTTCTGGCCATACATCGAATCCGGCGTTGAGCTCAATGAGGTCGATCAGTTGTCGGGCCAGCGTCACGGTGGGTCGTTCGGTCAGTTTTCCGGCAACGAATTCCTGGATGTGATAGGTGGTTCCGTCATCAATCTGACCGGTGAAGAGCCAGCGCGGTGTCGGGTAGCCACGGGCTCGGAGGCGCTCGACCACACGGGCTGTGGTGTGCAGATGGTCGAGAGTGCCCGCGTTGGTCTTCAGTACTGCGCGCCCGCCATCGGGCTCATCTAACAGCCAGACGTCGTTCACTCCGCCTGACGGACGGGACCCCAGGCTGAAGCGCGCGCCGTGAGTGTGGTTGATCTCGGCCAACACGCGTTGCGCGTCTGTCGTACGTTCGGGCACATCATCGGTCACTGATCCACCACCCGCAACGTCGACTGCTTGCTATCAGACACGCCATGCCGGACCAAGCAGGGGCGGCATAGCGAACTGCCTATCACACATGCAAACGTCAAAGGCGCATCCCTCACGGCAGGTTGTTGCCGCCGTGTCGTCATCGGCGCGTCGTGGCACGGTGATGCCGCGGATGGTTGCTGGTTGATCGCCCAGTAGAGGGACGTCTCAACCAGGCCGCGGGTTGTTGGGCCACCTGCGTACCAAACGTCGACATCGGCCTGCCCGAGGTGTTCAGGTGCGAGTTCTCGCATCGGGCTGGGCTGATAGCGTCACCTGCGATGGACAGCGTTTATGACCTCCAACTCGCGTTCGACACCTCGGACCTGGCGGCGGAACTCGCGCTCGCTCACTTCGAGGCTGGCGTTTCCGCAACGCTGAAGGCCGACGGCACACCGGTCACCGAAGCCGACCGGGCAGTCGAGCGCTTGCTGCGGGAGACGTTGTCGGAGGCACGGCCCGAAGATGCGTTCCTCGGCGAGGAACTTGGTCAGCTCGGTGAGTCCGATCGGGTCTGGATCCTCGACCCGATCGATGGCACCAGGTTCTTCAGTCGGGGTGATCCGAACTGAGGAATCCACATTGCTCTGGAGGTTCGAGGGACCACGGAGGTCGCGCTCGTCGCCTCTCCTGCGCTGCGGCGCTGTTGGTGGGCGACCCGAGGTGGCGGTTCCTTCGAGTCGTCCTGGCCACGCGAGGAGAGCAAGACGCGGCGCCTCAAGGTCAGTACGACGTCGACGCTCGCTGATGCCGTGCTCGATGCTCTGGACAACGAGTCCAGAGCTCGTCTCCCACCGAGTGCAGCCCGCGCACCGGCGAGCCCCCTACCGCTGGTCGAGCTCGTTCG
>JAWWOY010000349.1:0-5546 GCA_033851195.1 Kribbellaceae bacterium
TGGCCCAGTCCCTGGTCAGCCGGGTGATCGATCGGCTCGACGCCGACGGCGCGAACGTGCTCAGCTGCATCGGCGCCGACGCCTGGCAGAGCGTCTTCCACACCCACCTGCACGTGATCCCCCGCTACACGGGCGACCCGCTCCAGCTCCCCTGGCACCCAGCTCCCGGTGACCCCGACGCCATCACCGCCACCGCCGCCATACTCAGCTGACCAACTCATCTACCCGCTGGGCGGGACTACCAGACCGTTCGGACGCCGACCGGTCCGCGCTCCAAGTTCCACCCGTCAGTTGGCAAGGTCCCATCAGTGTCGCGTGATGCTGGTTCGTTTAACGCCGCCGGCGGCCACCCCGAAGCGGGGGGAGTAGTCGAACTCGAAGAATCTGCCCAAGGTGGTGAGGGTCTGGATGCCGTCGAGCAGGCGGTCCCACGGACGAGCCGGACGAGCGGTGCAACTTGGGACCGATCAACGCCGACACGCCGGGGAACTACGGACCGATGAGTGGGGTTTAGGGGCGGGCTACCAGTTCGTAGACGGCGAGGATTTCGCTGGTCAGGATTTCCCAGTCATAGCGACGTACGGCGTGTTGGCCGGTTTCGCGGAGCGTGTCCCGCAGTACTGGGTCGGACAGCAGGGTCAACGCCTGTGCGGCGAGTGCGCCCGCGTCGCCGGGCTCGAACAACTCGCCCAGCCGGCCGTCGTCGAGCACCTGCCGGAATGCCGCCAGGTCGCTCGCCAGCACTGGCGCGCCGGCGGCCATCGCCTCCAGCAACACGATGCCGAAGCTCTCGCCCCCGAGGTGCGGTGCCACGTACACATCGGAGCCGGCCAGCATGTCCGCCCGCGCCGCGTCGTCGATTGCGCCGAGGAAGACCACGGCGTCCCGGCACGACGCAGGGAGCGACCGGCGGGCTTCATCCGCCTGGCCGGTTCCGGCCACCAGCACCAACAGACCGGGGCGCTCGGCGACCAACTTGGGTACTGCCGCGAGCAGTACGCCGAGGCCTTTGCGCGGCTCGTCCATCCGGCCGAGGAAGCTGATCGTGCCGCCACTCCCCTGCCACTCGGGCCGAGGCCGGGCGGCAGTGAACTTGTCCGTATAGAGGCCGTTCGGAATCACCACGGCCTCACCGCCGATGTGCTGCACCATCATCGAGCGGGCGTGCTCGGATACCGCGATCCGGGCGTTGATCTTCTCCAGCCCGGGCCGCAGCAAACCGGCGGCGGCGCTCATCGCGCGGGACCGGACCTGCCAGGTGTGGAACGTCGCCACGAACGGCCCGTCGCCGGCCCACAGCGCCAGGATCGAAGCGCTCGGCGTCGTCGGCTCATGCACGTGCACCACGTCGAAGTGGCCCTCGACCAGCCACGACCTGACCCGGGCGGCTGTCCTGGGGCCGAAGGTCAACCGCGCGACCGACCCGTTGTACGGCACCCCGACCGCATGCCCGGCCGACACGACATACGGCGGCACCTGGTCGTTGTCGACGGGTGCCAGCACCGACACCTCGTGGCCGCGAGCCAGCAGCTCTTCGGCGAGGTCCCGCACATGGTTCTGCACCCCGCCGGGCGTTCCCAGCGAGTAGGGGCAGACCAGGCCGACCTTCATGGGTCCAGAAAAATCCGCTGCATCATGTGCCAGTCCTGCGGATGCGCGGCGATTCCCTCGGCGAACGCGTCAGCGCACTGCTGGGTCATCGCCACCAGGCCGCCCTGCTTCTCGACCACGTCGTGAAAGGTGATCACCAGGTCCGGGCCGTCGTAGTACAGCGTAGCCGGGATCATCGGCGCTCCGGTCCGCATGCTCAGCGCAGCCGGTCCGGCGGGCATCCGCGAGTTCCTGCCGAAGAACGTCACCGGGACGCCCTTGGCCGACAGGTCCCGGTCCGCCACCAGGCAGACGAAGCTGCCCGCGCGCAGCCGAGCCGCCAGTACGCCGAACACGTCCTCGTCGCTCCCGGTGAGCGGGAGGACTTCCATCCCCAGCTTCTTGCGATAGGCAATGAACCGGTCGAACAACGACTCCGGTCGCAACCGCTCGGCCACCGTCGACACCGGCATCCCGGTCCGCCCTGCCCAGGCTCCGGCGTGGTCATAGTTCGCCAGATGCGGCAGCGCGCATATCACGCCGCGGCCCGCCTGGTGCGCGTCCCGGAGCAACTTCTCATTCACCGTCCGGACCCGCCCGACGATGCGGTCGTCCTTCCAGTCGGGCAGCCGGAAGGCCTCCTGCCAGTAGCGCAAGTACGAACGCATCCCTTGTCGCGTCAGCGCCTGCAGCTCCGCCTCGGTCGACGACGGCCGTACCACCGCCAGGTTGCCACGCAGGCGCTGCACCCCGCGGCCGTTCCGTCGTACGACGTAGTCGGCGACGCGGTGGAAGAGCCACGTCACGGCCGGCTCGGGCAGCCGGCGTACCAGAGCCCAGCCGAGCGCGAACGCCAGGTCGACCGTGCGCTGCCGGAGGGCATCCACGAGTCAGGAAGCAGCCGGCGGCATGTCCGGGCCGCGCTTCGCGTTTTCCGCCATGACCTGTTTGCGGACCGACAGAGCGCGCTGGACCACCGTGATGGTGCTGGCGACCGCAAGCAGGCAGAGCACGACCTTCAGCAGGATCGGCAGGTTCAGCACGTCGGAGAAGAACCCGGCCACCAGCACCGACGCCAGCCGGTCCGAACGCTCGGCGAGACCTCCGCTGGCCTGCAGGCCCAGGCTTTCGGCCTTCGCTCGCGCGTACGACGTGGTCGCGCCCATCACGAGCGCCCACAGCGTCACCGCGGCCATCCAGCGGGAGTCGCCCGCGCTGCTTGCGTAGTAGAGCACCAGGCCGCCGAAGACCGCGCCGTCGGCGAGCCTGTCCAGCGTCGAGTCCAGGAAGGAGCCCCACTTCGACGAGGTACCCGAGGTGCGGGCCATGTGGCCGTCGATCAGGTCGGAGAAGACGAAACAGGTGATCACCACCACGCCCAGCCAGAGGTGGCCACGCGGGAAGAAGATCAGTGCACCGGCACTGACACCGACGGTGCCGACCAGCGTGACCGCGTCGGCACTCACGCCGAGCTTGAGCAGGAGGTTGGCGATCGGCGCGATCACCTTGGTCCAGAACTGCCGGAATCTAGTAAGCATGGCGACGCGATCGTAGTCCAGCCGGAACATCATCGGGGAACGCCGCCGCGCGGAGGCCTTCCGTGCGCCTCGCCGGTGCCTCATCATGAGCCTCAACTAGGCCCCACCACAGCCTCACCTGGACCAGTGGCGGAGGTGGACATGCGATCGACCCCTGTACGGCGAGCTGCCGCGGCGCTGCTGATCCCCTGCTCGACGCTCGGGCTGGTGCTGACGGGCTGCTCGGTCGCCCGCCACGCCGATGGGGCCCGGCCAGTTCCGACCACGGAGGCCGTTCCGGCGCCGACAGCCATCGCTCCGCCGCAGGCCGAGGGTCTCAACGGCGTTGGCGGGTCGCCAGGTCCGAACGCCTGCATCTCGGTCAGCGGACCCCTGACCAGCCAACTCGGGGTCAAGGTGACGGCGCGACCGAACTCGTGGAACGACGGCGGTCTGCCTGCGCTCGACCTGTGCGCGCTGTACTTACCCGATCGGCTGGTGGTGATCGGGATCACCGCGCTGTCGCGCCAGCCGGACGCGCTCGACCGTCTCGCCGCCGGTGTGACGCCGGCCGGAACCTCGTCCGATCCCCTGCCCGAACTGGCTGCCGATGCGCAGGTCGGGGACTTGGGCGTGACCTTCACCGTCGGCGACCGGGCAGTCCGGATCACCTCGGCGTCGGGGCTTGATCGTGCTGTCGCGCTGAGTATCGGCCACGCGGTCGCAGCCGCCGTACCGAAGGTGTTGCGAGCGGCGCATCAGTCGGACGCGGCCTGCCAGCCGTCCGGGTCGACGGCCGAACGGTTCGTCGGCTCGCTGGTCCAACTGCGGCGCGACTATCGCGTGAATGGTGCGCTGACCTGCATCTGGGGGACGTTCGACGCGACTGTCTCGATCGTGGAGTCCGTCCGGCCGGACACGATCCCGGAGGCGCGGCGCACCCCACCGCCGAGGCTCGCCCCGGTCGGTCAGCCCGGGTACTACCTCCCAGAGGAAGGGGAACTGGTCTTCCGCCAGGGCCGCCGAGTCGTCCGCGTCACCGCCCTGACGGATCCGGCCCAACCAGTCACCCTCGCCACCCTTCTCGACATCGTCGAACCCTTGATGCCGCTGTTCCTCCGCTAGTGGTTCAGGGCGTGGGCCAGGATTTGGCCAGCAGGGCGCGGGTGTCGGTGAGGAGTTGGGGCAGGACCTTGGTCTGGGCTATCACCGGCATGAAGTTCGTGTCGCCGCCCCAGCGGGGAACCACATGCTGATGAAGGTGGGCCGCAATGCCGGCGCCGGCCACCTCACCCTGGTTCATGCCGATGTTGAACCCGTGCGCCGCCGAGGCAGTCCGCACCGCCTGCATCGCCTGCTGCGTCAGGGCCGCCACATCAGCCACCTCTTCGGCGGTCAACTCGGTGTAGTCGGCGACGTGCCGGAACGGGACCACCATCAGGTGGCCCGGGTTGTACGGGTACAGGTTCAGCACCGCGTACGCCCTGGCGGCCCGGTGGACGATCAGGCTGTCCGCATCCGGGAGGCTCGGGATCCGGCAGAACGGGCAGCCGTCACCCGCTTCGGTGCTGGTCGGCTTGTTCTCGCCGGCGATGTAGGCCATCCGATGCGGCGTCCAGAGCCGCATGAACGGATCAGGCGCTCCAGCCCCGCCCTGCTCGGCGATCTCCTCCGGCCGGTACGGCGACTGCGCCGCGCCCGGTTCGTCGGAGGAGGCGCCGGACAGTGCTGGGCCGTCCGTCATACCTGGGCGCGATTCTTGACTGCCTCGACGATCTCGCTGATCGCGTCGGCGATCGGCACGCCGTTCTTCTGACTGCCGTCGCGGTAGCGGAACGACACGGAGCCGGCGGCCATGTCGTCGTCGCCCGCGATCAGCATGTACGGCACCTTCGCCTTCTGGGCATTGCGAATCTTCTTCTGCATCCGGTCGTCCGACGAGTCCACCTCGACGCGGATCCCCTGCGCCTTCAGTTGCGCGGCGACCTCATACAGGTAGTCCACGTGACCGTCGGTGATCGGGATGGCGATCACCTGGACCGGTGCGAGCCACGGGGGGAAAGCACCGGCGTAATGCTCGGTCAGCACGGCGACGAACCGCTCGATCGAACCGAACAGGGCCCGGTGGATCATCACCGGCCGCTGCCGGGATCCGTCGGGCGCGGTGTACTCCAGCTCGAACCGCTCCGGCAGGTTGAAGTCCAACTGGATCGTCGACATCTGCCAGGTCCGGCCGATCGCGTCGCGGGCCTGGACCGAGATCTTCGGACCGTAGAACGCGGCGCCGCCCGGGTCCGGGACCAGGTCGAGGCCGGAGCCTTCCGCGACCTCCCGCAGGGTCTCGGTCGCCTCCTCCCAGACCTCGTCCGAGCCGACGAACTTCTCCGGGTTCTTGGTCGACAGCTCCAGGTAGAAGTCGTCCAGGCCGTAGTCGGCCAG
>JAWWOY010000776.1:0-3210 GCA_033851195.1 Kribbellaceae bacterium
GAGAACGGGTCGAAGTTCACGTTGTCCCACTGGGTGTGGGTCCAGTCCATGTTCGAGTCGAGCACGAACCGGCCTACCTTCGACGGGTAGGTGTCGGCGTACCAGCCACCGAGCCAGGTGCCATAGCTGTAACCGATGAAGTTGAGCTGGCGCGACTTGAGCAGGGCCCGCAGGAACTCCATGTCGTACACGGTCTGCTGACTGCTGACGAACTGGCCGAACTCGGTCGCGGCGCAGGCGTCGGCCTGCAACGCGGCCTCGGCCACCTCGACCTGGTGGGTCAGCTTGGTGCGCTCCTTGTAGTCGGGCGTGACCGGCAGCGCGTTCAGCTTGTCGGCCGTGGTCAGGCACTGCAGCGCGGTGCTCTTACCGAAGCCTCGCGGGTCGAAGCCGAGCAGGTCGAAGTCACTGAACAATTGCGGCTTCTCAGTGCCCAGCGCCGCCGAGAGCGTCAGGCCGGCGCCACCTGGGCCACCGGGGTTGGTGGTCATCAGGCCATGCGAGGTGCCGGTGGCTTTGCTGTACGAGATGGCGATGTCGACGTCCGGGTGTGCATCCGGGCGTGCCCAGTCCATCGGCACCTTGACGGTGGCGCAGTTGGTGGTGGGCGCCTGCGGGTAGAGGCGCTTGACCGCGGCGTCGAACGAGCAGACAGACCACTGGACCGGCTGGTCGAGATAGCGCTGCAGGATCGACGGGGTGGGCGGGTCCGACGGCTTCGCGGTGGCTGCCGTGGCAGTTCCGCTGGCAAACTGCGGCACCACCAGCGCAACGGCAAGGGCCATCGCGACCCGATGACGGTTGATCACACTGAACTCCTGATGATCCGGCGGACAGGAGTCAGAAAGACTAGGGCAATTGATGCCGCTGAGTTAGTAACCAGCTACGTGGCGTGGCAACGTCAAGGGCAAACCCGCGGCCTACCGCTCGTAACTGGTGAAGATGGTGCAGTAGATGGGCGGGGACTCGAGGCCTGGGTAATAGAGCCGGCCGGCCTCGTCGGTGACCTTGAAGTAGGCCGTGGATGCACCCACCTGGGATGGCGCCTGCATGGCTATCCGGACCATCACCACCTCACCGGGCAGCGCGTCGGGCAGTTGCGCCCGCGCAGGCGAGCGCAACCAGCCTGCAACCCCGGCAGCCCCCTGACGGGTCAGCCAGCGGTCGTGCCACGGCCGCTCGCCACTGTTGCGGATCTGCCAGGTCTTCTCGAAGGACTCGTTGCGGCACACCTGTGTCCCGTCCGGCACGGTTTCGCCGACCAGTTCCGCCCGGTCGTCGAGGTGATGGTCCGCCGGCACCGAGCCGCCCAGCAGCATCAGGTGGACGACGGTGTCGGTGCCGCGCCGGCGCATGTCCCGCATCGACACGTCCTTCCCCTCCCGGACGGCCGCATCCAACTCCATCAACTGCGTGATCAGGGCACTACCCGCGCCGAACGACGCGTCGTACCACTCGATCAGTTCGCGGCTCGGTTTGGTGTGGCCGCGCTCGACCCTGGACAGATGGCCCTTGTCCCAGCCGGACAGCCTCGCCGCACGGGTCAGCGGCACACCGGCAGCCTCCCGCAGTTCGCGCATCCGGCAACCGATCACGTAGCGAGCCTGTGCTGGTCGCACGGTGCACTCCCCAGTCTCCACCGTTAGCCGACTTCAGTTCACCGTCCATGATCGGTTACTAATTTACCTGTTGCCCACTGCGACAACACTGTGACTCTTTGATTTTCTGCAGGTAGTGCCAAATCGCCAAGGACCCGCCCCTCTCCGAGCGAAAAGGAACTCATCATGCGGACCGCCCTCTCCCGAATGATCGCCCGCGTCACCGTCACCACCGTCCTCGGTGGGATCGCCGTCGCCGGCGCCGCGCTCCCCGCGCACGCCGCGACCGGCACCGTCGTCACCGACTCCGGGCTCGGAGTCACCATCCGGTCCGGCAACGCCACAAGCTTCGGCTCGCTCGGCAGCCAACCCAACGGAGCGGTCGAGATCGACTGCCAGATCTACGGCGAGCCCGTGACCGGCAAGTTCGGCCGGAGCCTGGTCTGGGATCACCTCCCCGGCAAGGGCTACATCTCCGACTCCTACGTCAACACCGGCAGTAGCGGACTGGTCGCGCCGCTCTGCACGAGCAACCCGCGCGCCGACCAGGCCATCGCCTGGTACGTCGCCCGCAACGGGTCGACCGCCTACCAGGGCTACTGCGAGAAGGCCGCGGAGAACTCCTACGGTAAGACCGCGATCTGGGCCTCGGCCAAGGCCGACTGGAACGACGCCGTCGCCCGGGGCGTTGCCCACCGAGGTGACCTGAACCCGCCCAAGGGAGCACTCGTCTTCTGGGACCTCGCCGCGCCGTACGGGCATGTCGGCGTCGCCAGGGGCGACGGCTACTTCTGGGCGACCAGCGTCGGCAGCAAGATCGGCCTGGCCAAGCTCCCGTACTTCAGCAGCTACCTCGGCTGGGCCTGGCCGAACTTCTGAATCCCCGCGCCTTGGTCCCTTGCACGAAGGGACCGATGAACGCCGACACACCGGGTAACAAGGGACCGGTGATCGCCTGAGGGGCGAAGGCCCCTCAGGCGGGTGGGCGTTCGCCGGAGCCTCGGCGGACGAGTGCGCAGGGTAGGACGATTCGCTGGGGTGGGCGGGTGTCGGTGCCGGCGGTCCGGTCGAGCAGCAGCCGGGCTGCGATCCGGCCGAGCTCGGCTGTATCGGAGGCAACGACCGTGACCGGTGTCGGCAGCATGTCGGCCAGCCGGAAGTCGTCGAACCCGACCACCGCCGGCGGATGCTCCAGCGCGAACTCGCCCAATCCGCGCAGCACGCCCTCGGTCAAGAAGTTGGTGGACGCGAACAACGCCGTCGGCCGATCCGCCCGCTGCATCAACTCGCGGGTCGCCTTCGCGGCCTCCCCCGCGGTTCCCTCCGGAAGCGGCACCACCAGACTCTCGTCGAGCGGTACGCCGGCGCTGCGGAAGGCGCGACGGTAGCCCCGTAGTCGTCGGCCGATGGTGTAGTACGAAGGCGCCAGCAGCATCGCGATCCGCTGGTGGCCCTGCTGCAGCAGGTGTTCGGTCGCAAGCCGGCCACCACCCTCGTTGTCCACCATCACGATGTCCGCCTCGATGCCGTGCGCAGGCCGGTCGACGAACACGACCGGCACTCCCGCACCGGCCGGCCCGGCCAGGAACGAGTGGTCGCCCTGGTCCGGCAC
>JAWWOY010000777.1:0-3331 GCA_033851195.1 Kribbellaceae bacterium
TTCGTCCAGGGTGTGGTTGTCGCCCGCAAGCGGCCCCGTGGCCGTCCCCGCAAGAGTGACACCGTCACTGCCGCCTGAACGACCGATCCCCGAATCGAGACTCCTCACCATGATCACCATGACGACCGAGGTTCCACCCAGGAGAACTGAGATGCATTTACTTCAAGAAGATCTCGCCCGTGCTCATTGTCGTTCTAAATTGAACGACGCAGAGCAGAACCGCCGCTTCTACCTGGCCAACCAGATGGTCCGGGCCCAGAAGCGGGCCGACCGGGCCAGGCTGCGCGCAGACCGAGCCAGCGCCAAGGCGCGACTCGCCCTCGCCCGCCTGATCTAACCCACCCCGCCTGGTCCACCAGGCCACCCACCCACCGAGGGGCGGCATCCACCCGGATGCCGCCCCTCGCGGCGTCCACCCGCTCCGTTCATCGGTCCCGAGTTACCCGGCGTGTCGCCGTTCGTCGGTCCCCAATTGCCGGTCAGGCGTGGTTGAGGAGGATTTGCTGGAGGCCGATCAGGGTGATGCCGCTGACGATCTCGCGGCGCTCGATCATGCCCGGTACGTCGGCCAGCCGGAGCCACTCGATCCGATCGGACTCGTTCTGCTCGACTGACTGGTTCGCCAACGTAGGTCGCCGAGTCGGCCCGGAAGACGTGGTGCGCTGAATCCATGATCCCGGCGCCGGGCTGGGCATAGATCAGCGGCTTGAGTGGTCCCGGCCGCCAGCCCGTCTCCTCCTCGACCTCCCGGGCCGCGGCCTGTTCCGGGGTCTCACCTGGCTCGACGATGCCCATCGGGACCTGTGTTCTCCGTGGATCCGCCAGCGCATGCCCCGCAGAGTAGTACCCGAGCGAGACGTTGCGCGGCGTACCGCGGTGAATCGCGGCCGACCGTGCAGACTTCTGGTGTGGCTAATCCGAATTGTGCGCTGTGTAGTCAGCGGGCTGAGACCGACGACGTTCCGCTGACCTGGGCGACCTCCGTGGAGGACGGGCAGCAGTTGGTCTACTGCGACCGCTGCGCCCGGGAGAACGTCCGCAGCATCGAGAGCAAGCTCGACAAGGCTTGGTGGTGAGTCAGGCCTCGTCGGTGGGGGCTCAGACCTCGTCGGCGAAGCCCGGCAGCAGTTCTTCCAGGACTCCCCTGAACGGCGCCTCCGCCTCCAGCTGGGACAGCACGGCCATGCCGCCGATCCACACCCGGTGGATCAGCAGGTACGACGGTGGCATGTTCAGGCGGAGCGCCAGCGAGGCGTTGGGCGAGCGGAGGTCGCCGGTCCGGTTGGCCTGCTCCCGCATCCAGGCCCGGCTGAACTGGAAGGTCTCGGCTCGAGCCGGCTCCGCAAAGGGCGCTAGGTAGTCGATCAACTGCTCCGGGTCGATCTCCATCCGCGGCTTGATGAAACCCTCCGCGCGCAGCCCGTCGACCACCGCGTCGCCGTCGCCGGTCAGGGAGATCCGCAGCAGCCGCCCGATCGCCGGCGGGAGGCCGTCCGGCAGGCGGGCGCAGAGGCCGAAGTCCACCACCCCGAGGCGGCCGTCGGGCATCACCCGGAAGTTGCCGGGGTGCGGGTCCGAGTGCAGCAGGCCGGCCAGCTTGGGGCCGGTGAACATGAACCGGACGTACTTCAGCCCGACGTCGTCCCGCTCGCGCTTGGTGCCGCCGGTGATCACGCCGGACAGGGGCTTGCCCTCGATCCACTCGGACACGATCACCTTGGGGGAGTGCTTGATGACCCGCGGTACGACGAACTCGGGGTGGTTCGTGAAGGCGTCGGCGTACTGCTGCTGGGCCTGCGCCTCGCGGTCGTAGTCCAGTTCCTCGCCGATCCGCTCCTGCAACTCCGCGATCAACGGCTTGATGTCCAGCCCGGGCACCCACGACCCGACGGTCCGGGCGACCCGGCCGAGCTGGCGCAGGTCTGCTCGCAGCGCTTCGGCAGCGCCTGGGTACTGCAGCTTGACCGCGACCTTCCGACCGTCCTTCAGGATGCCGTGGTGCACCTGGCCGATCGAGGCGGCCGCGGCGGGCAGATCGTCGAACTCCTCGAACCGGGCCCGCCAGCGGACGCCCAGCTCGCTGGACAGGATCTTATGCACGGTCGAGGCCGGCATCGGCGGTGCGGAGTCCTGCAGCTTGGTCAGGGCCGCGCGGTACGGCGCCGCGAACTCCTCGGGCATCGCCGACTCCATCAGGCTCAGCATCTGCCCGAATTTCATCGCGCCGCCCTTGAGTTCGCCCAGGACGGAGAACAGCTGTTCCGCGGTCCGGCGCTGGAACTCGGCCAGCACGGTCTCGGCGGGAGCGCCACCGATCCGCTTGCCCAGTCCGACGGTGGCCCGGCCGGCAGCACCGATGGGGAGAGCGGCGAGCTTGGCGGTGCGGCTCAGCGCGTTGCGGGGGAGGTCGGACACGATCACATTCTCTCGGGTCACCCAAACGACCGTTCGGTCGGGTTTGCGAAGCGACATGACTAGCGACATGACCCGGGGGCGGTGGCCGACCCGGGATGGGTCGATCCGCCGCCCCCGGGTTAGTGCGTCAGGCCTTGCCGAGGATCCGGTTCAGGTTCGTACCGCACTCGGGGCACTTGGCCTTAGCCATGCGCGTGCCCTTGTCGTTGACCTTGACCTCGCCGTCGGCGGTGCGCTTGGCCTTGCACTTGACGCAGTAGAACTCGCCGCTCCAGGTCTCTGCCATGAGGGCCCTCTCCTTGCTCGAATACCAGCCGGGGCCATCAGGCCCCTGGCCGTCGTGGATGCTTGCGGCAGACCGTCCTGCCGTAGGCCGTTCGGCCCAGTCGGGATTCACCCTACGGCAGGCGGGGAGCCGCTCAAGCCCAACTCCCGCACCGCGTGCAGTGTGGTTGGCCCGTCCCGAGGCTTCGGGGAACACCAAACAGGCTCCCGATGGTCCCCCGCAGAACCGCTCGCCTTCCCCTGCGAGCGGCCCCTGAGGCGAGTCGGGAGCCTGCTGGTACCGACGCTATGAGCCCGGCGACGGCCTGACAAGGCCGCCCGGCCACCAGTTGTCCACCCCTGTGGATAACCCTGTGTGCAACTTGTGGGGCGCGCCGGTGTGTGCTGTGGACGAGCGGGGGAACACGGTGTGAACAACGGTTGTCCACAGGCTCGCCGACAGGCGTCTGACCTGCGGAAACATGAGTTCACAGGCTGTGGACGGAAGAAATATGTGGGATCCGGGGGGTACGGTCTGACCCATGGCCGACTCACCATCGGGTTCGATCCCGCCGTATGTGGACATCCGCCGCAGCAAGCGGCGCAAACGGACGGTCAGCGCGTACCGCGACGGCGAGCGGGTGGTGGTGCT
>JAWWOY010000782.1:0-3509 GCA_033851195.1 Kribbellaceae bacterium
GGCGCGGTGCCGCGACAGTTCATCCCGAGCGTCGAGAAGGGGGTTCGCGCGCAGATGGAGCGAGGCGTCGGCGCGGGGTATCCGCTGGTGAACATCCGGGTGACCCTGCTGGACGGCAAGGCGCACAGCGTCGACTCGTCCGACATGGCCTTCCAGACGGCCGGCGGGCTCGCGCTGCGGGAGGCGGCCGCGGCGACCAAGGTGAACCTGCTGGAGCCGGTCGACCTGGTGTCGGTGCTGGTGCCGGACGACCTGGTGGGCGTGGTGATGAGCGACCTGTCCGGCCGGCGCGGGCGACTGCTCGGCACCGAACCCGTCGGGGAGGGCCGGACTTTGGTGAAAGCCGAGGTACCGCAGGTCGAGATCACCCGCTACTCCATCGACCTGCGCTCCCTGTCGCACGGCGCCGCGTCCTTCACCCGCGGCTTCGCCCGCTACGAAGCGATGCCCGACCAGGTCGCCTCCCGCCTCAAGTCATAGCGTTGCGTCCGAAAAACCTTGCGCTATGACGCAAGGTTGTTCGGACGTAATTATCTCCCGAGGCGGCGGCGGACGTCGCGGGTGCGGAGGTACTTCGCCACGTCGTCGTAGCGCTCGCTGTGGTTCGCGAACTCGACGTACGCCTGGACCCGGTGCAGCCAGTCGAGCGTGGACGGCGTCACCTGGCCCAGCGACTCGGCGAGGTGCGTCATCGAGACGGGCGGTTCGCCGCCGGTACTCAGCGCCTCGTCGATCACCCGGTCGACCGAGCGCTCCACCAGGGCACGGAGATCCGCGCCGCTGAACAGCGGCGTCCGGTCCGCCAGCGCCTTGAGGTCCAGGTCGGCTGACGGCACCGCCTTGAGCAGCACCGACAGGATGTCGGCACGGGCCGGTTCGTCCGGCGGCGGCACGAAGATGACCCGGTCGAACCGGCCAGGCCGCAGCATCGCCTCGTCGACGTCCCAGGGTGCATTCGTCGCGGCAAGGACCAGCAGGCCGTCGTTCTCGGAGCCGATCGCGTCCAGTTCCTGCAGCAATACGTCGACCAGCCGGCGCGACTCCGAACCACCGTGTTTATGCCGGGCGAAGGCCAGCGCATCCAGCTCATCCAGGAACAGCACGCAGGGTGCGTTGGCCCGGGCGCGCTCGAACGCAGCGTGCAGGTTGCGTTCGGAGACCCCCAGATAGGGGTCCATCACATCCTCGATGCGGACGTTGACGAACGGCAGGCCACACTCCCCCGCCGTCGCCCGCGCGAGCAGCGTCTTCCCGCAGCCGGGCGGGCCGTAGAGCATCACGCCGCCACCGGACTTGCGGCCGTACTTCTCGTAGAGCTCCGGTCGGCTCAGCGGCAGGATCACCATCCGGTGGATCACCCGCTTGATCTCGTCCATCCCGCCGACCTGGTCGAACGTGGTCGACTCCTTGCCGACGTCATTGACGACTGGTTCGCCTGTTTCCGGGCCGACCTTTACTTTTACCCCACTGCGCCGGGCGATCATCTCGTCCACCAACTGCTGCAGCCGGCCGGTGCCCTCCACGACGCCCGCCTGCCGCGCCGCCTCGAGGCAACTCCGCAGCAGTGCAAGCCGGTCGTTGGCCGCCGCCAGCTCACCTACCGTGACCAGCTGATCGTCCGGTAGACCCTGCTGATCCAGCAGTACGACGTACTGGTCGAGCGCGGCCTCGATCTCCCCTGCGTTCACCAGGCTCTCGGCCAGGATCAGCCGGAGCAGGTCGTCGTCCGGACTGGCCTCGACCGCCTTCCTCAAGGCAGCGATCCGGTCGTCGGTCATCAGCTCCACCTCCGGTTGAGCCAGCGGCGCAGCAACGCCGGCGCCACCCACGAGTAGACGCAGAACGCGAACCACGCGATCGCCGCCACAGTAGCCAGCGGACCCAGCCCGGCCGCGCGCAGACCGTAGATCACGGCCACCGCTCCGACCCACACGACCAGCGGGTTGAATCGCTGGAACGGTCGCAGTGGACGCATCAGCGGGTGGTTCGCCAGCCGAGCCTGCCGGGCCGCTTCACGCAGGTCCTTGTCGCCCGGGTCGGCCGCGGCAGCCGCTGCCAGCGACCGGTAGCCAGAGTTGGCATCACCCGTCAGCATCGACGCCGAACCATGCAACGCCCTCGCAGCCGGGTCCTCCGGATCGGCCGCCAGCGCCTCCTTGCTGTGGCGATGCATCTCCTTGTCCTTGCCGAGCGCGAACGCGACCTGCGCCCGGGCGGCGGAGACTGCCGCGCTCTCCGGCGCCACCGACGCAGCTCGCTCGACGAGAGCACCAGCCTTCTGCGCCTGCCCGGCCACCAGGCACACCACTGCGTACCCGATGAGTAGATCAGGCTCGTTCGGCTCCCGGCTCAGGCCGTCCAAATAGACCGCCTCGGCCTCCGGCAGGCGTCCCTCGGCTCGCAGCGCCGAGCCGAGAATCTCCAGCAACGGCAAGGACGGACCGTGGTGGGCAATCCCATCACGCAGTACGTCGATGGCCTCCCGGTGCCGCTCGAGTGCATGCAGCGCAGCGCCGCGGAAGACATACGCCCGCAGATCCACCGCGGCATCGCCCCACAAGCCCTGCAGCTCATCCAGCGTCCGCTCGGGGTGACCGATCTGGAGCCAGTGACCCGCGAGCTGCAGCCTGGCCTCGGCCGGTTCTGTCACAGCACACCTGCCACAGCCGCCAGCAGCACCACTTCGAGCAGACCGCCCCCGAACACAGCCGCTAGTCCCGGGCCCCACAACGACCCGTAGTCGCCGCCGCGCAACTGGAACGCCCGGTCCATCGGGCGCTGGAGCCGCAACTGGACGAGACAGCACGCCACCGCCACGACCCGGACCGCGACCCGCAGGCCGCCCGAGTCGTCCGCTGCCGGCAGCCTGATCACCACCGCCGCCAGCACCAGCCCGGCCGCTCCCACGGCGAGGATCAGCCATCGTCTGTTCGGCCTGACACCGAGCCGTCGCGCGTTCAGGAACGCGATCACCGTCGTAGCGATCACCCCGCCGAAGAACGCGACGTACGTCTGCGACGTCAACCGCCAGGGCCGCGCGGACATGTCGACGCCCGCCCCGATGGTCGGGCGCAACAACTCGTCCGGCATGTGGCTCCCTCAGATCCGTCAGGCTCGCGCAGTTTAGGTTAGCCTCCGGGCCGTTGTCCCTCACCGCTGTGAACGCTCGATAAGCCCTAACCTGGGCCGATGACCGAGAATTGTCTCTTCTGCGGGATCGTCGCCGGCACCATCCCGTCCCAGCAGGTCGCCTCGACCGACCGGGCGCTGGCCTTCATGGACATCAACCCAGCCACCCGCGGACACCTGCTGGTGATCCCCCGGATCCACTCGACAGACCTGCGCGAGGCAGCAGCGGAGGACCTGATCGGGGCCACGCTGCTGGCCCAGTCCCTGGTCAGCCGGGTGATCGATCGGCTCGACGCCGACGGCGCGAACGTGCTCAGCTGCATCGGCGCCGACGCCTGGCAGAGCGTCTTCCACACCCACCTGCACGTGATCCCCCGCTA
>JAWWOY010000794.1:0-12278 GCA_033851195.1 Kribbellaceae bacterium
GGAGATGCCAGCGGCCCGAATCCCGAACAGCTCTTCGCCGCCGGCTTCGCAGCCTGCTTCCACGGCGTTCTCAGCCTGGTGGCCAGGGAGAACCTGTTGGATCCCGCACCGATCATCGTGGAGGCGACCGTGGCATTCGGCCGCGACCCCGCCGACGGCGGCTACCTGCTGCAAGCCGACCTCGTCGTCAGCTGGCCACAAGTCGAGCGAGAGACAGCCACCCGATTGCTCACGAAGGCAGCGGCGATCTGTCCCTACTCAAAGATGACCCGCCAGGGCACCCCAGCCACGATCAGCCTTGCGCCATAGGTTGGCGGTGCGCGGCTGCTTCTAGTGCGATGCCTCGTGCTGACGCGCCCATGCTTCGGCCGACGCCTTGGGTGAAGCCTGGGCAGGTACATGCGTGGCAAGAGGACGGTTCTGACCTCGCGGCGCAGCGCCGCGGCGTCGGCACGGACCTGGGGGTGGTCCCGGTCCAGACCACCGTCGGCACCGCGGAGGTAGCCAGCTTGGGTAACGGTCAGGGTGACAGCACTTGGTGTCCGGCGAGGCGATATAGCCGAGCCAGGTGTGGTGGTCTTCGGCGTCGGCGCCCGATCGGTGTGCCACGCCTGGGAGCGCAGAAGAAGTTGCGGAGTTTCGCTCGCCAACCTCCGGCGTGGGCGCCGCCGGCGCTGGGGTGCGGACGCGCACGGCAAGGTGTTCTGCGCTACGTGCTCGTCCCGGGTCGTTGGTTCTCGGTGATGCACCAACAACGACGGGAGCGTGCGCCGTTGGCTCGGCCGCGTGGGTCGCAGATCTAGCCGACCCCGACCCCGACCGCGAGCTGACAGAGCTGGCCGCCAAAGTGCCGCCGACGCAGACGGCCTGCTGATGCTGCCTATCTCTTTGGAGAGCGCGCCTCCATATGGAGGGTGCGCCGTGCGGAGCGGTGCTGGGATTGACTCGGCGCCGTCCCCGCGCGCGTCTCCCCAGAGCGGATCTGGCATGCGTGTGCTTACAGCTGGGTGTCGTGCTGGACGCGATGCGCGCGGCGGGATTGGAGTTGACCGAGCTGCGCGCCATCGGTGGGTTCGCCCGGAGCCCGTTCTGGCGACAGCTCCTGACTGATGTCCTTGCGTCCGGCGTTCCCAACGACCGCCGACGCGGTCGAGGACCTGCACGCCTGGAGGTTCGATGCGGCGACGACGACGTTGAGCTTGGGTCACGCCTAGAACGACGGGCACTGACGGGTGCAGAGTGGATACCATGAAGGGTCGGTGAGGTCAATGGCATTCCGAGGTGCGATCTTCGACGTGGACGGGGTCTTGGTCGACTCCCCCCACGAGCTCGCCTGGCGCGAGGCCCTCAAGGAGCTGCTGGAGGGCGAGTGGCGGGACATCCGCGGCCACACCAGCTGGACGCCCGAGCGCTTCACAACGGCGGTGTATCAGCAGGTGATGGCGGGTATGCCCCGGATGGCCGGCGCTCGGGCGGCGCTTGAGTACTTCGCGGTGCCCGACGTGAATCGCCGGGTCGAGCGGTACGCCGCGGCCAAGCAGGAGCATGTCGTCCGGCTCATCGAAGAAGGCCGGTTCAGGGCCTTCCCTGACGCGTTGCGGTTCATCCTGGCCGTCAAAGACAGCGGGATCCGGGTGGCGGCCGCGTCCTCGTCGAAGAACGCAAAACTATTCCTGGAGCGGATCCGGCTGGACACCTTCGCCGCCGAGCAACGCCTCGACTATGACTTCATCGAGGACGGAATGACTCTGGCGGACCTGTTCGACGCCGACATCTCCGGCCGGGATTTCCCGCGGGGCAAGCCCGACCCGATGATCTTCTTGACCGCCGCCGAGGAGCTTCACCTGTCCCCGGGGTCCTGCTTCGTGGTCGAGGACGCCACAAGCGGGGTCCAAGCGGCAAAGACCGGGGGCATGGCCGCGATCGGCGTCGCGCGCCTCGGCGACCAGGAGATGCTGGCCAAGGCGGGCGCCGATCTGGTGGTGACCACGTTGGACGACGCCTCCCTGCCGGCCCTGGCCGAGGGGCGGCTGGAGGAACGGCGGGCGACCGAGCAGATCCGAAGCAGGCACACGGAGCGGCCGCCGAGCGTCTGGACGATGGTCTACGAAGACTTCGACCCCGAGCGCCAGGGCCTGCGCGAGGCACTCTGCGCGTTGGGCAACGGGTACTTCGTGACTCGTGGCGCCCTACCCGAGTCCCAGGCAGACGGCGTCAACTACCCGGGCACCTACGTCGCCGGCCTCTACAACCGGGCGGTCAGCAACGTCGCCGGGCGTGAAGTCGAGAATGAGGACCTGGTCAACGTGCCCAACTGGTTGCCGCTGCGGTTCCGGATCGCCGGTGGTCCATGGTTCGACGTCCAGCAGACCGACGTCGAAGGTCACCGCTATGAGCTGGACATGCGGCACGGCACGCTCACCCGCCGGTTCACCTGGCAGGACGCTGAGGGTCGACGGACCGGTGTGGTGCAACGACGGTTCGTCAGCCTCAAGGACGAGCATCTGGCCGGCCTGGAGACGCAGTTCATCGCCGAGAACTGGTCGGGCACCCTCGAAGTACGCTCAGGGCTTGACGGCACGGTGATCAACGCGGGTGTCAAGCGGTACCGCGATCTGAACGGCCGCCATCTGCGAACCCTTGGCCAGGCCGAGGTGGACAACGAAACGGTCGACCTCCAGAGCGAGACGACCCAGTCGGGCGTGCGGGTCGCCCTCGCGGCCCGGACCCGGCTGCTGCGCGGTGGCGAGGTCGCCGAGGCTGCTCGCATGCTGGTCGAGGAGCCAGACTTCATTGCCCACCAGCTCGGCTTCCAGTTGGAGCAGGGGCATCCGGCGACCGTCGAGAAGGTCGTTGCCCTCTACACATCCCGTGACCGCGCGATCAGCGAGAGTCGCCACGATGCGCGGCTGGCCGTGGCCAGAGCCGACGACTTCGACGGGGTGCTCGCTCGCCACGAGCGCGCGTGGCTCACTGCGTGGAACCGGTTCGACATCGCGTTGGACAGCGCGAACGACTGGACCGAGACGGTCCTGCATCTGCACATCTTCCACCTGCTTCAGACCATCTCGCCGCATACGGCCCACCTGGACGTCGGTGTTCCCGCCAGGGGCTGGCACGGGGAGGCCTATCGGGGTCACGTCTTCTGGGACGAGCTGTTCGTGTTCCCCTACTTCAACTTCGAGCGTCCGTCGCTGGCGGGTTGCTTGCTCGAGTACCGGCACGCCCGCATCGGGGCGGCGCGGGCGGCGGCCCGCGCGGCCGGGTTCGCCGGCGCGATGTTTCCGTGGCAGAGCGGCTCCAACGGGCGGGAGGAAACCCAGCAGTTGCACCTCAACCCGAAGTCCGGGCGCTGGGTGCCCGACAACACCCACCTGCAGCGTCATGTCAACATCGCGATCGCCTACAACGTCTGGCAGCACTACATGGTCACCGGGAGCATCGCGTTCCTTCGCTTCACCGGCGCCGAACTGCTGATCGAGATCGCCCGATTCTGGTCCAGCGTCACCTCGTACAACCCAGCGCAGGACCGCTACGAGATCCATGGCGTGATGGGCCCGGACGAGTACCACGAGGGCTACCCGGACTCCGACGAACAAGGTCTGCGTAACAACACCTATACGAACGTCATGGTGGTCTGGGTGCTGCAGCGGGCGTTGGAGGCCCTTCAGGACCTGCCGCCGCATTACCGTGAGGAAGTGGTCCAGGAGCTGACCATTCGTGACGACGAACTCGACCGGTGGCGCGAAATCACCCGCAAGATGACCGTCGTGTTCCACGCCGACGGCGTTCTGAGCCAGTTCGAGGGCTACGAGCAGTTGCGCGAATTCGACTGGGAGGGCTACCGCGACAAGTACGGCGACATCCAGCGGCTGGACCGAGTGCTCGAAGCTGAAGGGGACAGCACCGACCGCTACAAGGTGTCCAAACAAGCCGATGTGCTGATGTTGCTGTTCCTTCTGTCGCGATCGGAGCTGCGCGGGCTACTAGCCGACCTCGGATATCAGGTGAGTGATGAGCAACTGGCCCGGACCGTCGACTACTACCTGGCGCGCACCTCGCACGGCTCGACCCTGAGCTCGGTGGTCACGGCCTGGGTGCTGGCGCGGTACGACCGGGACGAGGCTTGGCTCTTCCTGCAGCAGGCGTTGGACAGCGACGTAGCCGACGTACAGGGCGGAACGACCGCCGAGGGCATCCATTTGGGGGCGATGGCAGGCACGGTCGACATCCTGCTGCGCTGTCTAACCGGGCTGCGTGCGCGTGGACAGGTGCTGCGTTTCGATCCCGCGCTGCCGACCCAGATCAAGCAGTTGCGTTTCAGCGTCCACTACCGAGGCCACCGCGTGGATGTCGAGTTCACCCAAGACCACTTGGAGGTCAGCTCGCGCCCCGGACCCGCGGCGCCCATCACCGTCCTGCTCCGCGACGAGAGCGTAGAGCTACCCGCGGGGGGCCGGCAGTCATTTTCGCTGGAGCACCGGCCGTAACCGACGCGTCATCCTGCCACGGTGTTCGCCGAGCACGCCGCGCGACTGCCGCCGCGGGCGGGCGCGGTTGCTCTCAGCGTGGACCTCGACGGCACGCTCGCGCCGATCGTCGACGACTCAGAACAGGCCGGGCGCTTGCCAGGGATGATCGAGCTGCTCGGTCGGACCCCCGCGCTGAGATCCGGGCATCGGCTTGCTGGCTTCTGACTGCGGGGTTTTCCATGAAATCGCGACATCTGCCATGCATTCCTCGCTCACTCACGGGGATCGCGCCGCGTCCGGCGACCTGTTTTCGCGGCGATGCCACGCCCTGGCAGCACTGCTCACCTCGGTTGCCGGCGTAGTCGGCGCATTCGACTGGCTGTTCCACCGATGACCCCGCTGACGGAGTTCCAGGTGGCACCCATCAGAGCCAGGTCGCCCAATGCGGTGCCGTAGTCGACGATGACGGCGCCGAGGAGCCCCACGCCCATGCCGATGGCGGTGTGTTGTGTTGTGGTACGCGTGCTCGAGATCGGGCGTCCCCGTGTCCCCTGGCGGAGGGGACGTCGGGGCCGGCGGGCGCAGGAGATGATGCGGTGGTGTCGGGGAGGTCGATTTCGTCGTCATCGACCTCGTGGCCTTCGACGTGGATGTTCGGGAGAAGCCGGTCGAGCCAGCCGGGCAGCCACCAGTTGCGATCGCCGAGCAGTTCCGCCGCGGTGGTCACTTGCGTGGCGGGCCGGCCGGCGCTTGTGTGCCGCGGCCGGAGCGGGGCGGGACGATCAGGGTGGGGTCGCTGCCGCCGAGGTCGAGGCGGAACGGCGGGTAGACGTCGGTCATCAGGGCCGCGTAGCCCGCGACCCGCAGTGCCCACCGGTTCATCCCGAGGATGACGTTGTACAGCGACCGGGGGTAGGCGCCGGTGACCGCGAGGATGACAGCGGCGATTACCACGAGGACTGACCGGAGACCCGATCGACGCTGCCCGGGCCGAACGCATCGGCCTCGTCAACGCCGTCGTACCGCACGCCGAGCTTCTGCCCGCCGTGCGAGCACTCGCTGAGCGCATCATCCGTCACGCGCCGAGCGCGGTCACCGCCTGCCTCGCCGCAGTGACCCGGGGCCTCAACGTCTCACAACCCGGCTGCCTGCAGTTCGCCGGCCTCCGACAAGGGTGGTCGCCGACCGGCCACGCGTAAGCCGCCCCGGGTCAGGCCCTTTCGAGGCCATCGAGGATCAGGTCAAGCCCGAACTCATGCTCTTCGCCGTAGTTGTAGCCGGGCGGACCCGGCCGCCCTGGCCTTGCGGGGCGGTTCCTCTGCGCGACCAGGAGGCGTCGAGGGCGCCGCAGCGCTGTGCGCGAGGTACTCGCTCCAGCGCTGCAGCGACGTCACGACGTCCGGATGCCGCAGCCCATGTGCGCGAGCCAGGTCGATAGCGGGTCCGGTGGGGTACCGGTCGGCGGACAGGAAGCTCAACGTTTCGGGGTCTGCGTGCGTCAGACCTACCGGCAGGACTTTGACCAGCCCGACCGGTATGCGCAGCCGGGGCACCTTGATCTGGTGGTGTTCACCGACGAGCCGGAGCAGGTCGGGCAGCGCAGGTGTGACGTCGTCGAGGATCCAGTACGACATGCCCCTGGTCTCTTTCAGCGTCGGAAGGAGCGCCATGACTCGGGCGAGGTAGTCGACGGTGACCACCGGCACGAAGGTCGAGGGCCCACCTGGGAGTGCACGGAGCTTGCCGGCGATGAGGTCAAGGACGGTCGTCGCCAGGCCCAGGAGCTGGTCGGACTCGCCGGTGACCGAGTCCCCGATGACCGTCGACGGGTTCGCCACCGTCAACGGCACTCCGAGCTGTCGGGCGGTGGCTTGGACGACGGCGTCGCTTTCGACCTTTGATGCCTCATACGCGCCCAGACGGGCATAGTCAGCGGTTCTGCGCTGTGCTGACCATGGCACGGTCGCGGGGTCCTGGCCCCCGACCCGGTAGCCGGACAGGTGTACGAGTCGAACCAGGGCCGGGAGCGTGGCACTGAACTCAACCACGCGACGGGAAGTGTCAACGTTAGCCGCGCGAGCGTCCTCAGCGGTCATACCAAACACGTATGCACCCGCGACGTTGTAGACCTCACAAACCTGCGGGATGCTGGCCAGGTCGATGCCGAGCCCGGCGACGGAGAAGTCGACGGCGACGGTGTGGAGCAGGTGTGCCGCGGGGCTATGGTCTTCCAGCCACGTCATCAGCTGGCGGGCCGAGGCAGGACTCCTGACCGCTGCAGTGGTAGGGATACCTTGGCCAAGAAGCTCCTTGACCAGCCATCGGCCGATGAACCCACTGGCTCCGAACACAAGCGCTGATCGTGCACCCGGGGTGTTCAAGGTAGGACCATGCGACGAGTTGTCATGGCATTCTTCTTACACCAGAGATTGACCGGTTCGTCGTAGTACGCGATGGTCGCGGGTCGCCAACGGCGCTCAGATGGTGACGGCGACCTTCCCTCGTGGTCCTGGCCTTCGACAAGAATGCCGTCACGACCTCGGCCGGTACCGTTATCCCGGACCACGTCTGCAATTCGCCCGGACTGACATGGAACTGCGTCACGGAAGATCCAGCTCGTCGTAGCCGGGCAGCGCCAGTCGAGTGCCTGAGCCCGTCACGCGCACCGTGTCGGCGTCGGCTGTGGTTCGCCAAGCTGGAGGAGAAAGTCCGGGACGGCGTGAGGTCGCCCGGCACGGTGGACACCTACCGGCGTCAGCTCGACAACCACGTTTTGCCGGCATTGGGAGAGGTGCGGTTGGGCGAGGCTAATACGCCGCTGCTCGACAAGGTGGTCGGGGCGATCAAGGCCGACATCGGTCCGGCGACTGCGAAGACCTGCCGGAGCGTCATCTCCGGCACGCTGGGGCTGGCGGCGCGGTACGGCGCGATCTACACGAACCCCATTCGGGACGTGGGCACGATCGAGTCAGGGGCCAAGCGGAAGGCTCGCGCACTCACCGACGCTGAGTTGGTTCGAACAGCTCATGGCCGACCCGGCCGCCGTCGGCTCGGACCTGCCCGACCTGACCACGTTTATGCTCGCGACCGGCGTACGGATCGGCGAAGCCCTCGCAGTACTCGGAGCACAGATCAACATCACGACGAACGAGGTCGAGATCACTCACCAGATCATCCGCGTGAAGGGGAAGGGACTGCTGAGGACCAAGACCAAGTCCCGAGCCGGTGAGCGCATCCTCCGAGTGCCCGGCTGGGGCATGGCGATGCTCACCGCTCGCCTGATGAACGGAGCGAAGTTGGATGAGCCGATCTTCGCTGACTCGCGAGGCGGATACCGCGACCCGTCGAACGTCCGGCGCGACCTGAGGGAGGCACGGTCACCGATCGGGAGCGAGACGAGGCAGGAGCTTGCGCGGACTGCGGAGGGTGCGCCGGGCCGCTGGGCTGGCACAGGAAGACGTAGCGAAGCGGATGGGCTGGGCACAGTCGCGGGTCAGTCTGGTTGAGACCGCGCGGGTCCGGATCGACCTGGTCGACGTGGTCGCACTGCTCGATCTCTACAAGATGCCGAGAGGAGGTCGGGCCGAACTGATGGACCTTGCCCGGGAGGCAGTCGAAGGGAGCGAAGCCGATGCGCTGGCGTGGATCACGTCACACTCGTTCAGGAAGACGACGGCGACGATTCTGGATGACGCGGGGCAGAGTGCGCGGCAGATCGCGGACCAGCTCGGGCACGCGCGGCTGACTCAGGATGTCTACATGGCACGGCGGGCGAAGAACCCGGCTGCGGCCGCAGCGTTGGAGGCCGCGTTGAACAGGGCGGCTGACGTCAGCGTTTCTGAGGGCTGATTCCTGAGCGTGGGCCGAGCTGGTCAGTGACCGTGACTGACCGGCTCGGCCCGTCGGTCTGCGTACGATGTGGCACGTTTGTGGCACGCCGTCGCTACTCGTCTTCGTCGTCCTCGCCGTCATCGGGCAGAGTCGGGCGGTCGCCGGTAACTGCCTCAGCCACGTCGAACCATCGAGGCTCACCGGAGCTTGCCGTGTCTTGCAACACGATGCTCCACGGCTTTGAGCCATCGCGCAGGCAGAATTGAAGCCCAGCGCCTATCGGTCGGCACTCCACAACGTCGGCAGCGTTGAACCGAGAGGTCTTGATGGGGTTGCGGACTTCAACGATCCGGTTGTCATCGATCCGCACTCTCGGTCTGAACGCGAGCAACCAGACGGCAACGGTCAGCATCCCAATCGCTATGAAGCCGTCGCGGGCTTCGCGAGGCTCCATCTGACCGGTGCGCACGTAGTGAATGACGGAAGCTTGCTGAATCCCGAGTGCAACGATGACGACGATTCCAGCGATACGTATCCATCCGCGGACTCGCCACGTCCGCGCTGCCCCGTCCTTCGTCACGATGTCGAGCATAGTAACTACCGGTGGTCGTGGACCCCGCATCTATCCCGGCCTGCTCATAGCTGCCAGAGCAGGGCCAGCGGCACGTGTCAAGAGTCGGGCGTGCCCGATCCGCTTGCGGACGCCGACGTGTCATAGGACACAAAGGCATGGGGTAAAGCATGGGGCCGAGATACACGAAAGCCCTGGTCAGCATCCTGACCAGGGCTTTTGTGCGCCGCCAGGGACTCGAACCCCGAACCCGCTGATTACCAGCCGAGAAGACGCGTTGATTGCCGATGCCTGCCGAAAGTAGCCGCTGACCTGAGCTTTTGCCGTCCGAGACCTTTCAGCGCTTATCCTGGTGGCCCATCGATTCTTACTGAAAACCATGCGTAAAAGCATGCGTGTGGGTCGCTCCCATCGACGTTCGAGCCATCGTCTCTGCCGCCCGGCAGACCGAGCCAAGGGCATTCCAGTCCAGCGTTCGCGTTCGTACGCACTGCGCTGGAGGCGTTTATCTCATTGGCTCCGTGTGGCGGGTAGTCGGGCGTCCGCAGTCGACGAGTCGGCCGATGGTGAAGGCCGAGTCATTGATCGGGCCGGCGAACGGAAGGCATCCCTGTTGCTTCGGTAGGCGGCGAGGATCGCATGGGATCAGAGGTTGACCCCTGCGGCCGAACGGTCGTTCTTCGACGACGAGTTCCCGCCGCACGAGCGGATCCCGCGCACGACCGTGGTCGCGTTCGCCACCACAGTCACAGACGATGGCCGTGAGGTCGTGGCAGTGACGCGGGAGGACGGACGGCCGGCCGGTGATCCGCTGACCAACGCATCCCGCGTCGACGACGACTACCGCTACCACGACGTCTTTCACCTCGCGCATGCCGCGGTGCTCGGCTGGTCGCCCGTCACCCGGTTCCTGCTCGGCTGCAAACGCAGGAGTCGCCCCGAGTTCGACGAGGCGGAGGACGGCGGCCGCGCCATCGCGATCGAGGAGGGCATCTCGGCCCTGGTCTTCTCCTACGCGGCACGTCACGGGTATCTGAAGGACGTCACCCGGATCGATCACGATCTCCTCACCACGATCGGGCAAATGACCGCGCATCTCGAAGTTGGTGCCTGCCGGGCTGCGGACTGGGAGCACGCGATGCTGACCGGCTACAAGGCCTGGTGGCAGTTGCGCACATGCGGAAGCGGACGCTTGGAGCTGGACCTCGAGGCGCAGACGTTGACGGTGCTGGATTAGCGCCGATTTTCACGCAGCGAATTGGCCCTCACTTTTTGGCTCGTCAGGCGAATTCGTAGCGCAGGGTGCGTTCGCCGAGCCAGGGGACGGTGACGTCGGGGAGGTCGGCTTCGCGCAGGGTGGGTGAGTAGGTGCGCCGGTCGAGGCGGACGATATCGACGGATGAGCTCGCGCAGAGCGCTAGTATCCAGCGCACCGGAATCGCGGACAGCTCGTGACCCGTCCGCGGGGCACCAGTACTTGTTCAGACCGCCGGGGTGGCAGGTCAGTGGGTTGGGTGTGATGGGTCAGAGGGGTGGTGGGTCAGGGGTTGGGGTGGCGTGGGGGTGGTGGGGCTACTACTCGGAGTTGGAGCATGGCGGCGAAGCGGGCTTCGGGGTCGTCCAGATCCAGGGCGCCGACTTCCGCGAGGCGGCGGAGGCGGTAGCGGAAGGTGTTGGGATGGACGTAGACGGCGGCGGCTGCGGCGGTGACATCGCCGAAGGCGTCCAGCCAGGCTCGGAGGGTCTCGATCAGGTTGGTCTTGTGGCGGGCGTCGTACTCGAAGAGGCGGGCGACCGGGCCGGTGGGTTGGTCGCCTCGGGCTGCCACGAGGTCGCGGAGTTCCAGGACCAGGGCTTCCACGTGGACATCCGCCAGGCGGGCGACCCGGGCTGAGCCGCGGCCGGCGCGGAGTACTCGGAGGGCTCGGTCGGCGCTGGTGCGGGCTTGGGTGAGGTCGCTGGCGTCGTGGGCGACCGGCCCGACGCCAATGGAGGCGGTTACGCGGTCTCCGATGCGTTCGAGGAAGTCCGCCGCGATCCGGACGGCACGTTCCTCGCCGTCGGTGCGGTTGCGTTGCACCGGGATGAGACCGTACGCGACGTCCCCGACCAAGGCGGCCGCAGTACGGGGATGGACGGCGCTCAGGTGCATGGCGAAGGCATCGGCGAGCCGCTGACGTTCGGTGGCCAGGCCCGCGTCACCGAAGGTCGCGTCGTCAGGCGTCGTATCGACGACCGCGAGCGCCAGTACTACGACCGGTTGGCCGCTGAGGCCGAGCCTGTTCAGGGCTTCGCGGGCACCGACCCCACCTTCGAGCGCAGTACTGACGAGGTCGGCGCGCAGGCGGCGTTCGACGTCGGCGCCGGCCCGGACGCGCAGCAGGTGCAGGGCCACGAGCTTGGCGGCATCGCGGAGGGCCTGGGCACGTTCGTCGCTCAGCGGCTGGGGGACCGCGGCCCAGATCGAGCCGAGGATCTCGTCGCCGGCCCGGACCGCCACCGCCACGCGCGGCATGGTGAACTCGTTCTCGGTGGCCATCAGCGGACGGACGAACACCAGCTCGTCGGTCCGGTAGAGCTTGCGGAAGATGCCGTGGTCGGCGAGGGCGCGGTAGTACCGCTCGGGTACGCGGCGGCCGAGGATCGTCTCCACCCGGGCGCTGTCGGCCTCGTCCTGGCGGCCCGAGAACGCGAGGATGCGGGAGCTGCGGTCCTCGATCGTGATGGGTGCGTCGAGCAGCGCGGCGACGGCGTTGGCCAGTGCGAACAGGTCGCCGGACGGCATGCCGCCCAGGGACTCCGGACCATCGATCCCGACGTCGCCCTCGGCGAGCAGAGAACGGAGCAGGGCGGCAAGCTGTGCCCAGGATGCACCCCGGGTCAAGGCGATCAGCGCGACACCGGACTCCTTCACTGCGGCATCGATCGTGTCGTCCGGGTGGACGGGGGCGCGCACCACCAAGCCGGCGGCCTGCTGCTTGCCGAGGGCGCGGAGCAGGTCGGCGATCTCCGTACCACCCTGCAACCCCACGCCCAGGACGAGCGCGTGCGGGGGCAGCACCGGCTCGTCCACCGGGTCGTAGATCACGATGCCGCCCAGCTCCTCGGGCTGGTCCGGGTCGCCCCGCACCAGTTCGAGCAGCGTCGCGCCCAGGTCGTCGAGCACCCGACCGAGGCTGGCCCGCGGACGTCCATTCACAGAAGGCAGCACCTTCCGAAGCTGAGAGTCGGAAGCCAGGCTACCGTCCGCCCCCACCAATTCAGGCCCTCAGTTGGTAGAACCGGACAGCGCTCACAGCGCCAGCAACTCGACCGACTGGGTGATGGCGGCCAGTTGGTCGGGCAGGGGGTCGACGCCGATGCCAGGGGCGGTGGGGACGCGGAGGTGGCCGTCGACGAGCGTG
>JAWWOY010000358.1:0-5497 GCA_033851195.1 Kribbellaceae bacterium
GCAGCTCGAGCCCGAGCGACACGAGTCGCTGCTGGATGCCGTCATGCAGATCACGCTCGATCCGGCGGCGAGCCTCGTCCGACGCGGCGACGATCCGCCGGCGCGAGGCGGCTAGCTCGGCGCGGTATTCGGCATTCGCAATCGCGGTTGCGACGAGCTCGGTGAACTGCTCCAGGCGATCCTCACAGTGTGACGGCAGCGCCTCCTCCGTGGACGAGATGCTCATCGCCCCCCAGAGAATCCCTTCGACGATGATCGGGCTCGCAACCGTCGAAACGACGCCGATCCGGCGTGCCGTCTCCGCCGCGGGACCGCCGATGGCCGTCCAGTCCATCGAGTCGACCCGGGCTGAGCGGTGGGTTTCATACACCTCGGCCGAAGCCATACCCTCCTGGAACTCCCATCGTGTCCCGATCGGGATCCCGACACCCGCGGCGCCGACGAAGACGATCGCCCGGCCATCGTGGTCGTACCTGAGGACTCCCGCCCCCGACCCGAAGAGGCGGGCGACCTCTTCGCTAGCGGCGGAGAACAGTTCGGCGGGCCGGCGGCCTTCCACCACGAGGGTCGCTACCCGGCGCAGAGCAGCCTGCTCCTCGGCCAGCCGGGCGAGCCCGGCGCGGCTCTCGGCGTTCGCGATCGCGGTTGCGACGAGCTCGGTGAACTTCTCCAGGCGTTCTTCGGTGTCCAGCGGCAGCGGCCCCTGGGACTGAACGGCCATGGCGCCCCAGAGACGGCCCTCGACGACGATCGGGCTGGCAACCGTCGCGACGATGCCCAGACGATAGTGGGTTTCGCCAACGGGTCCTTCGAGTGTGGACCAGTCCCTAGTGCCGCCGCGGGCAGAGCGCCCGGTGCGATACACCTCTGCTGAAGCCATCCCATCCTCGAACGGCCAGTGCGCTCCGAGCGGGTACGCGTCGCTGATCTTGCTCGCGACGCCGACGAAACAGATCCCCGCATCGTCGTCGTCGTACTTGATGATCGTTGCCGAATCCGCACGGACCAGGCGCCCGACCTCGTCGCTGACGGCCGCGAAGACGTCGTCCGGCGAGACACCCGTGGCAACGAGCGTCGCCACGCGCCGCAACGCCGCCTGCTCCTGGGCCAGCCGGGCGAGCCCGGTGCGGCTCTCGGCATTCGCGATCGCGGTTGCGAGGAGCTCGGTGAACTTCTCCAGGCGTTCTTCGGTGTCCAGCGGCAACGACTCCTGGCCATGAACGGCCATGGCGCCCCAGAGACGGCCCTCGACGACGATCGGGCTGGCAACCGCCGAGACGATGCCCATCTGACGGTGGAGATCGCCAATAGGCCCGTCGACCGTGATCAAGTGCGCGCCGCTGCGGGCAGAGCGTCCGGTGCGATACACGTCAAAGGAAGCCATCCCCTCCTGGAACTTCCAGTGCACTCCGACCGGGAAGGCTCCGCTGACCCTGCTCGCGGCGCCGACGTAACAGATCCCCGCACCGTCGTCGTCGTACCTGATGACCGTTGCCGAATCCGTACCGACCAGGCGCCCGACCTCGTCGCTGACGGCCGCGAAGACGGCGTCCGGCGAGACACCCATGGCAACGAGCGTCGCCACGCGCCGCAGTGCTGCCTGTTCGTCGACGAGAACACGCAGCTCATCGCGACCCTCCTCGATGAGCCGATGCGCCTCGCACAGCTCGGCCTCGGCGCGTCGACGGTCCGTTACGTCTCTGGCAACGCAGTACATGAGGCCTTCGTGCGGCATGACCCGGGTGTTCCACTCAAGCCAGCGCACGGTCCCGTCGGCGCAGATGACGCGGTTCTCGGACTCGACGATCTCCTCCCCGTTCGCGTCGAGGAGATCGGCGAACAACTCGCGCGACTTCTGGAGGTCATCTGGGTGGTAGAAGGCCAAGTACGGCCGTGAGAGCAGCTCCTGGCTCGAGTATCCGAGCATCCGCCCGAGGGCCGGGTTCACCCGCTTGAAGTAGCCGTCGAAGCCGACGATCGTGAGTACGTCGAGGGCGAGATCGAAGAGCCGCTCAAGGTCGCTCTCCGAATCCAAGACCAGCGGCGGCCGATTTCTCACGTCCGGCTCACCCCTCCTTTTGGGGTCAATACCTCCGACCCGCGCTGTCGGCCGGTCACTCAGACTATTCGCCCTGTCGCGCCACGAAAATGGCCGAGGGGAGGCCGCGGCCTCGACCAGCGGGTCGGAACGATCGGTTCTCCGACCGGCGCTTCTCAGGCTACCCCTTCGGCGCGCGTATCCGCGTGGACGAAAGCCTTCGGTCTGAGGCGGGGCAGCTGCTTGGACCACTGGTAGAGCGGAAGCCATTCCGCTAGAAAGGAATCCCGGGTTCGCTGGAAGAGACAGCCAAATGACACACGAGCATCAGCCGGTCGTTGCGCTCAGGCGCATCTCGAAGACGTTCGGAGGGGTTCGCGCACTGCATGACGTCGATCTGACCATTCGGCGGGGCGAGGTGCACGGCTTACTTGGAGAGAACGGTTCGGGCAAGTCGACCCTGGTCAAAATCCTCTCCGGCTTCCACGTACCGGACGGAGGCGGCGAGCTCGAGCTCAACGGCCGGTCCGTCTCGCTCCCGCTACACCCGGGTCAGTTCCGCAGTCTCGGGATGAGCTTCGTGCACCAGGAGCTCGGGCTCGTCCCCTCCCTGTCGGTTGTCGAAAACCTCCTCGTCGGGGATTTGACCTCCCATCGCAGTTGGCGGCTCTCCTGGGCAGGCGAACGGCGCAGGGCACGGGAGACCTTGAAGTCCTTCGGGCTCAAGCTTGATCCGCGCGCGAAGGTCTCCGACCTGCGCCCGACCGACCGCGCGCTGCTCGCGATCGTCAGAGCGGTCGAGGAGATCCGTGCGAACACCGCTGATGACGGGTCCGAATACGGACTACTCGTCCTCGACGAGCCGACGGTCTTCCTGCCGGCCAGCGACCGCGACGAACTCTTCGCGATCGTCCGGGAAATCGCCGCGACGCGCGCCAGTGTCCTGTTCGTCTCCCACGACCTCGATGAGATCCTCGAGGTCACCGACCGCGTCACGGTGCTGCGTGACGGGAAGCTTCGCGGCACCATCGACACCGCTCAGGCGAGCGACAAGGTTCTCGTCGAGATGATCGTCGGCCGACGACTTCAGGCGCTTTCGATCGAGCGCGAGCAGACGCAGGCGGGCAAGGCGATATCGATCTCCGGCCTGACAGGCCGATATGTGCGAGATGTGTCGCTCACGGTCCGTGAAGGCGAGGTCGTGGGTCTGACTGGCCTACTGGGCAGCGGGTTCGAGGAGATCCCGTACTACGTGTTTGGTGCGCGTTCCGCCGCCGCCGGCCGGCTAGAGGTGGACGGGAAGATCTACGACCTCCACGGGATGAGCCCGAGCCTTGCAGTTGAGGCGGGTGTCGCGTTGATTCCCGCCGACCGCCAGCGCGATGGAAGTGTCGGCTCGCTCTCCCTTGGCGACAACGTCATGGTTCGGGTTCTCCACAAGTACCAGTCACGCTTCGGTCTGAATCGAAGGCGCATGCGAAGCGACGCGCGAAAGCTTCTGGAACAGTTCGACGTCCGGCCGCCCGACCCGGGGTTGAAGTACCAGTCGTTGAGTGGCGGTAACCAGCAGAAGGCGATGCTCGCAAAGTGGCTGCAGACGAAGCCGTCGCTGCTGCTACTCCACGAGCCGACGCAGGGCGTCGACGTCGGCGCCCGCCAACAGATCTTCCAGCTGACGAGGAAGGCCGCAGCCAACGGCACGGCCGTGGTTTGGGTGAGCCTCGACAACGAGCAACTTGCGGCGGTCTGCGACCGGGTCGTCATCTTCGGCCGCGGACGGGTCGCACGCGAGTTGACCGGCGATCAGGTCACCAAGGGGCGGATCGCGGAGCTGTGCTATCGCGTTGCTGGGAGCGACTCTGGTAGCCATCTCGACGCGGGAGCGGATGCGTCATGAGCGCCGAGACCGCTTCACTGGCGAAACGGCTGTGCAGAGGGATGAGCGTCGGCGAATTCGTCGAGCGGTTCGCGCTCGTCGGGGCGTGGATCGCAGTGATCGTCGTCTTCAGCGTGCTCAAGCCGGACACCTTCGCCACGTCGTCCAACTTCTCCGCGATCCTCGGTTCGCAGGCGGTCCTCGTCGTGCTCACGTGCGCGCTGCTGATCCCGCTGACCGCGGGCGACTACGACTTGTCGATCACGGGAGTGCTGACGCTCTCGCAGATGATGATCGGGATCCTGAACACCGAGCACGGCATCTCGGTCTATGTCTGCATCGTGCTCGCGCTCCTGATGGGAGCGCTCGTGGGTCTGATCAACGGCGCGTTCGTAGTCATCTTCGGCATCGACTCGTTCATCGTCACGCTCGGCACGGGAACGTTCCTCGGCGGTGTCGTCCTATGGATCAGCAACTCGGAGACGTTCGCCGGGATCTCCTCACAGCTCACCGGACCCGTCGTGGTCGCGCGATTCCTCGGCGTACCACTTGCTTTCTACTATGGCTTCGCACTCGTCATCGTGCTCTGGTACTTCCTCGAGTACACGTCGCTCGGACGGCAACTGCTGTTCGTTGGGCGAAGTCGGAGCGTTGCCCGGCTCAGCGGTCTGCGGGTGGGACGCCTCCGATGGGGGGCGCTGGTCGCCTCGGGGGTCATTGCGGCCGCCGCCGGCGTCCTGTATGCAGGGATCACAGGCGCGGCCGACCCGGTGTCGGGCGCGGGGTTCTTGTTGCCTGCGTTCGCGGCGGCGTTCCTCGGAGCGACCAGCATCGTCCCCGGCCGGTTCAACCCATGGGGGTCGTTGGTCGCCGTCTACTTTCTCGTGACCGGGATCACCGGACTGGCCCTCTTCGGGATCCAGTCATGGGTCCAGGACATGTTCTACGGCGGCGCGCTCGTGTTGGCGGTCACGTTTTCGCAGATTGCCCGCCGGCGCGAGGAGCACGAGAGCGGCGGGCCGGAGAACTAGCGGAAGGGAGGGCGGCGAGAGGCGCAATCCGTGGAGTAGCTGTGTGCACGCCCTCATCTGCACCTGGTGCACGATTTGGAGGCGAAATGAAGAGCCAGACCCGAAAGGTGGTGCCGCGCCGGCGCTGGGCGTTCACCTTCGCTTTGTTGGTCGTCGCCATGCTCACCGCGCTCGCTGCGGGCTGCCGCGGAGACAAGGGGAACGCGGGGGCCGATGGCACTACCTCAGGCGCGTGCGATCTCGACTACGTGACCAGGCAGATCGACGACCACTTGGGGATCGCCCATTGGGCGTACCCGGGTACGCCCTTCGGTGCGAAGAAAGCGGCCGGGAAGACGATCTTCAGCATCCAGGAGAACTCGACCAACCCGTTCACGAACACGATCGTCGCCGGGATGAAGGACGTGGCCGACAGGATCGGGATCGAGCTCGTGGACTATCCGAACCAAGGCCAACGCACCCAGTGGATCCAGGGAATCCAGCAGGCGATCTCCCGGAAGGTCGACGTGATCGTCCTGTCGGGCGGCACGATCGGCCCGATCTACTTCGAGG
>JAWWOY010000805.1:0-12417 GCA_033851195.1 Kribbellaceae bacterium
CCCGAGCTGCTCGCGGCCGGCTACCGCGTCCGTGCGATGGCGCGCAACCCCCGACGCCTGCAGGACCGGGAGTGGTACGACGACATCGAAGTGGTGGAGGCAGACGCGGGCGACAAGGAACAGTTGGCTGCAGCGCTGGACGGTGTCGACATCGGCTACTACCTGATCCACTCTCTCGGCACCGGCAAGCGGTTCGAGTCCCGCGACAGGCGGATGGCGCTCACCTTCGGGTCCGCGGCTCGCCAAGCGCGCGTAGGCCGGATCATCTACCTCGGCGGGCTCTATCCGGAGAAGGAGGAGTTGTCGCCGCACCTCGACTCCCGCCGCGAGGTGGGCGAGATCCTGCTGGCCTCCGGCGTTCCTACAACCGTGCTGCGCGCCGCCGTCATCCTGGGTTCGGGATCCGCGTCCTTCGAGATGCTGCGCTACCTGACCGACCGGCTTCCGGTCATGGTGGCGCCGCGCTGGCTGGACACCCGGATCCAGCCGATTGCGGTACGGGACGTACTCCGCTACCTCGTTGGCAGCGCCTCCATGCCGGCTGAGGTCAACCGCGGCTTCGACATCGGCGGGCCGGACGTTCTCACCTATCGCGACATGATGCAGCGGTACGCCGCAGTGGCCGGCCTTGCGGGCAGGCGGATCGTCACACTGCCGCTGCTGACGCCGTCACTCTCGAGTCTCTGGGTCGGTCTGGTGACGCCGGTGCCGAGCAGCATCGCCCGGCCGCTCGTCGACAGCCTGATCCACGAGGTGATCTGCAAGGAACACGACATCGAGCAGTACGTCGCGGACCCGGAGCCCGGGCTCACCGGCTTCGACCGCGCGGTGGAGCTGGCCCTCAAACGTGTGCAGGATCTGGATGTCAGTACCACCTGGGCCTCGGCCTCCACGCCGGGTGCGCCCAGCGACCCGCTACCAGGCGATCCGGACTGGTCCGGCGGCTCCCTGTACGTCGACGAGCGCGAGAGCGTGGTCGATACCTCACCGGAACGGCTGTGGTCTGTCATAGAAGGCATTGGCGGCGGCAACGGCTGGTATTCCTGGCGCCTGGGCTGGTGGGCAAGGGGAGTGCTCGACCGGATCTTCGGCGGGCCGGGCCTACGCCGCGGCCGGCGGAGTCCGAACGACCTGTCGGTGGGGGATCCGCTGGACTGGTGGCGGGTGGAAGAGATCGAAGACCTGCACCTACTCCGGCTCAGAGCGGAGATGCGACTGCCGGGTCTGGCCTGGCTGGAACTGGTCGTCGACAAAGACGACTCAGGCGGAACCGTGTTCCGGCAGCGCGCCTTGTTCCATCCGCACGGCCTGCCCGGCCAGCTCTACTGGTGGGCGATCAAGCCCTTCCACGGACTCGTCTTCGGCGGCATGCAACGGAACATCGCCACCGCCGCCGAGGCGAGCGGGCAACCGCGATGGAAGCCGTCACGCAAATCGTCTTGACGACGGCCTCACGATGGGACGGTGGACATCACCAGCCTGGGCTACCGGACCGATCTGATGCTGCTCGAGCTGAGCGGCAGTGAGCTGACCGACCGCGGCGGGTACGTCGTCGTCCGGACCCCCGCGAATCCGTCCTACTGGTGGGGTAACTACCTGCTGTTCCGGACGGCGTTCGCCCCCGGCGACACGGCAGCCCGGCTCGAGCTGTTCCACGATGAGCTGCCCGACGCCAAGCATGTTGCCTTGGGCATCGACAGTGTCGACGGCATCGCGGGCGCCGAGGACGAACTTGTCGCAGTCGGGTTGGAGATCGAGCGGAGCACGGTGATGACCGCCTCCCAGGTCAAAGAACCGGCCCGGCCGAACACCGAATCGGCGTACCGGTCGCTCCGAAGCGATGACGACTGGGAGCAGCTGTTCGAGCTGACGATGGAGGCCGTCTGGTCGGAGTTCCCCGACTATGCAGAATTCGCCCGGAAGAAGGTCGCCGCCGAGAGGTTGCTGGTCGAGGCCGGCCATGCAACCTGGTTCGGCGCGTATGCCGGTGACCGGCTGCAGGCGTCGCTCGGGCTGGTCTCCGACGGGACCGGGGTGGCGCGGTTCCAGAATGTGCAGACCCATCCGGACGATCGTGGCCGGGGTTTGGCCAGCACACTCGTGCACCAGGCGTCGACCTATGGGCTGACCGAGTTGGGTGCTCACACACTGGTGATGGTCGCCGACCCGGAGTACCTGGCGATCCGCCTGTACCGGGCGCTCGGCTTCTCGGACAGCGAGACCCAGCTGCAACTGACCAAGCCGCCGGCCTGATGAGAGGCTGGGGCCATGACTGGCAACCAAGACAGGCGGGGGACCGCCCTCATCACCGGCGGAAGCCGCGGGATCGGCGCCGCGGCTGCCATAGCTCTGGCCGAGGATGGCTGGGACGTCGGGCTGAGCTACCGGACCAGGGCCGACGAAGCAGCCGCGGTGGTCGCGGCCTGCGAGAAACTCGGCCGGCGGGCGGTCGCCGTACCGGCTGAGGTGTCGGAACCGGCCGACATCGAGCGGCTTTTCGACACCGTCACCAGCGAACTGGGCGACCTCGGTGCCGTGATCAACAACGCCGGCGTGAACTCGCCGACGGGGCGCGTCGCCGACTACGATCTGGCCCGGCTCGAGCGGGTTTTCCGGATCAATGCGACCGGCGCCTTCCTGGTCGCGGGAGCCGCTGTACGCCGTCTGTCCACCGCGCGAGGCGGGCAGGGCGGGGTGATCGTCAACATCTCCTCCCGGGCTGCTGTCCTTGGCGCCGCCGGCGAGTACGTCGACTACGCGGCCAGCAAGGCGGCGGTGGATGCACTCACCGTCGGGCTGGCGAACGAGGTGGCAGGCGAGGGAATCCGCGTGCTGGGGGTGCGGCCCGGCCTGATCGAGACCGAGATCCACGAGCCGGGCCGGTTGGACCGTATCGGCACATCTCCGCCGCTGGGCCGTCCAGGTCGTGCCGAGGAGGTGGCCGCGGTGATCGCGTTCCTCGCCTCCGAGCGGTCGTCGTACATGACAGGGACGTCGGTAGACGTGGCCGGCGGTCGCTAGGTCTTCGGACGCGGCACGATGACGACAGTGTGCCAGTGGCCTGACACGTTCTGCAGTGGCTCTAATAGGTCACGACATTTGAATAGGCCACGACATATGCCTGTCGCGTGGGTAGTGTCCTGCGGACGAACGTCTGCCCAACGGGAGCCGCTGTGACCCAAGACCGTTACTCGTATGCCGAACCACTCCGGGTCCGGACCAGCCACCTCGAGCTGGACCTGAACCTGGACTTCACTGCGAAGGTGGTGGCTGGTTCGGCTACCCACACGCTTACGTGGACCGGCGCGGGGGACCGGCTCGTCCTGGACACGCGCGATCTCACTGTCTTCGCAGTGGAGGGCTCGACCAGTGACGGTTGGGAGCCGCTGGAGTTCAGCCTGGCCTTGCCGGATGACGAGTTGGGGTCAGCTCTGACCATCCGGACGAACCTGCACGAACGCGTGCGGGTCAGCTACCGGACAGCACCGACTGCTACCGGCTTGCAGTGGCTGGAGCCGGCTATGACCGACGGTGGCCTCGTGCCGTTCATGTTCAGCCAGTCACAGGCCATTCACGCGCGGAGCTGGGTGCCGGTACAGGACACCCCTGGCGTGCGGTTCAGCTACGCCGCGCACATCACTGCACCGCCTGAGGTGATGGTGCTGATGAGCGCCGACAACGGGACCACCTCGCGGCGTACCGGCTCGTACGACGTGGTGATGCCGGAGCCGATCCCGGCGTACCTGCTGGCGATCGCTGCGGGGGATCTGGTGTTCGAGCCGATTGGCGAGCGGTCCGGAGTCTGGGCGGAGCCGGAGATGGCCAAGCTGGCCGCGGCCGAGTTCGAGGACACCGAGGAGATGATGAGCGTCACCGAGACGCTGTTCGGGCCGTACCGGTGGGGTCGCTACGACATCCTGGTGTTGCCGCCTTCCTTCCCGTATGGCGGGATGGAGAACCCGCGGATGACCTTCGCCACCCCGACCGTGGTGATCGGCGACAAATCGCTGGTGAGCGTGGTGGCGCACGAACTGGCGCATAGCTGGTCCGGCAACCTGGTCACCCAGGACAGCTGGGACGACATCTGGCTCAACGAGGGCTTCACCTCGTACGTCGAGAACCGCATCGTCGAGGCTGTCTACGGCACCGAGCTGGCGGTGATGGAGACGGCGATCAAGCAGCACTCGACCGTCCTCAAGCTGGACCCGCTGTCACCGGCGAAACGGGCTGTGGAGCTGCCAGGGCTGAACCACCGGTCGGAGTACCGCGGCACGTCAGGGCTCGGCCCGCTCAAGGGGGCGTGGTTCCTGTCGTGGCTGGAGCAGCGGTTCTCCCGGGAGGTGTTCGACCCGTTCCTACGCGATTATTTCGACCGGTTCGCTTTCCGGAGTATTCGCACCGACGACTTCGTCCGGCACCTGCAGGAGCATCTGGTCGCTCCACACCCCGGCGTGGTGTCGGCTACCGAGCTCGCAGCGTGGTTGGACAGGCCCGGCATCCCGCAGTTCGCCCAGCGGGCCACCTCGGCGCGGTTCGAACTCGTCGACCAAGCCCGGGAGAACTGGCTGGCCAGTGGCGAGCTCCCTGTGGCAGGGCACTGGACCACGCAGGAGTGGCTGCGCTTCCTCGAGGCGATGCCGGATGCGCTGGAGTCTTCACAGCTGCAGGCGCTGGACCGGGAGTTCGGCTTCACCGGTACGGCGAACGGCGAGATCGCGCGGCGCTGGTACTCGATCGTTGCCGCCAGCTGCTACGCACCGGCGTACGACGAGTTGGCGCGTTTCCTGACCCGGGTCGGCCGGATGAAGCTGGTGTTGCCGGTCTATCGGGCTCTGGTGGACGCTCCGGCTGGCCGGGAGTTTGCTGCCGAGGTGTTCGAGGCGGCCCGGCCCGGCTACCACCCGATCACCACAGCAGCGGTACAGAAGATCCTGAGTTGCTGACCGCCTGCGAGACAAGCTGCTAGCGGGCATCCGGAGGGTCAGTTGACCTGAACGGTCAGCCGTGAATTCGGAGATCCAGTTGGTAGCGATGGGTCTGGTGAGTCGGCCGGTAGCCGAGGGTGTCGTTGATGCGACGCATGGGCTGGTTGTTGTCAGCCGTGTCTGTGAGCAGCCCACCGAGCTCAGGGTGCCGGTCGCGGGCCTGACGGATCGACTCGGCCTTGATCCAGCGGGCGAGGCCGTGCCCACGATGCCCTGGGAGTACGCCGGTGCCGTAATGCTGGGCGTCGCCTGTGCCAGCTGCGGGAACTACCAGCTCGGTGAAGCCCGCGACAGTGCCGGTCGACTCCTCGACGGCGGCGACCGTGGTGAGCAGGTCGCCGCGGCGCTCGACCACCTGGGCCACGGACCTGACCCGATCCACGTCCCACACCTCCGGGCCGTAGTCGGTGTCGCCCATCGGCATGTCGTCCATGGCTCGGCGCGAGTCGGCGAAGGTCTGCGCGAGGTGGTCGGGGACGACGCCCGGCCAGGAGTCGAGCCGGTAGCCAGAGGGCGCGGTGCGGGTGATCGCCGCCAGCACGGCATCGTCGACCTCGGCTAGCGGCAATCTGGCGAACATCAGGGTGAGCGCGACCTGGAAGCCACGATCCGGCAGGAACCGGTCGCCAGCCGATCCGACGGTCGCATCCGTGATGACAGTCCGCACCTCGCGATCGCGGGCAACGCGGACGGCGGCATCGAGCAACTGAGAGCCGACGCCCTTGCGGCGTTCGGCAGGGTGGACGGTCAGCTCCAGCTCGGCCAGGTGGGCGTGGCCGGGTTTGGTGAAGAGTCGCAGCTGCGCCGATCCGACGGGGTTCGCGTCGGTGTCGGAAGCGAGCCAGGTGAGGCGATGGCTAGACGACGTGACGTCGGGTTCGGTCAGCGGGGTGAGCGTGATGGACAACGTGTCTCCGTTGAGAAGTAGTGGAAGCTGCCAGAGTGCGAGTTCCACTGCTGAACACTGATGCGCATCTGCTCCACACCTCCTTCTCAACGCCGCTCGTCAGCCGGCTTGCGGTGCCGGCTGATCAGATCTGCGGCACCATAATCGGCACGAGCAGGTGGGGGCAAGCAGGTTGATCTTGGCGTCAGCGGCACCTGTTGGCCGTCGGATACGGTACTGCGATCGGAGCAGCAGGCGAGAGGGGAGCTCGGGGTGGAACAGAACGCGCACGCGACGATCGGCGGCGATCACCTGGCGTTGCGGGATCAGGTGCTGGCGGAGCTACGCCGCCGGATCGTTGACGGCGACTACGCGCAGGGCGAGCGGCTGACCGAGAACCGTCTGGCCGACGACTTCGGCGTCTCCCGCAACCCCGTCCGGGAAGCGCTACGGGTGGTCGAGACCGAAGGCTTCGTCCAGATCCTGCCGCGCCGGGGTGCAGTGGTGGCGACCATCGACGAGACGGCCGTGCGGGACCTGTTCGCGGTCCGGGAGCGACTCGAGACACTGGCCGCGGGTCTTGCCGCCGAGCGGGCGACCGAGCAGGACGTCGCCCGCCTGCGCGCGTTGCTCGACCAGGCCAGCGCCGCGACGGCGGCGAAGGACTTCGACCGCGTCGCGGAGCTGAACAGCGCGTTGCACCTGGCAGTGATCGAGGTCAGTGGCAACCGCTGGCTGGCGTCGATCTCGGCCGCGATGTACCACCACGTGCACTGGGTGTTCCGGGTCGGCGCACCGCAGCGTGCGCCGCATTCGTGGGTCGAGCACATCAGGGTGATCGACGCCATCGCCGCCGGCGATCGGGCCGCGGCGACGGACGCCGCCCGGCAGCACGTCGAGGCCGCCGCCGCAGCCGCGCTCGGACTTCCTCAGCGGCCGACCGCGTAGCCCTGCATACCCCTCGGGTTCGCCCCTGCGGAAAGAAGGCCGTCCGGTTCGCGCCTGACCGCGCAGAGGCGGCCGAGGCTCCATGCATCCGCTTCGGTGACCAGGTGACCACGCCGGATCAGCTCGTCGCGGACGCCCTCGCCAAGCCTGCTCTCCAGCACGAGCCCACCCAGCTGACTGGCCCGTGGGTAGAACGACGACGGGAAGCCGGTGGTGTGCCAGGCCGGCGCATCGATCGCCTCCTGCAGATCCTGTCCACCGGTGAGATGCCGCAACAGGAACAACAACTGCCACTGATCCTGCTGGTCGCCGCCGGGTGAGCCGCAGGCGAGGACCGGCCGGCCGTCGCGAAGGACGAGCGTCGGGGTCAAAGTGGTGCGGGGGCGGAGCCCGGGCGCCAGCGAGGATGCCATGCCTTCCTCGAGCCAGAACATCTGCAGCCTGCTGCCGAGGCAGAAGCCGAGCTCGGGGATCGTCGGCGAGCTTTGCAACCAGCCGCCGCTGGGGGTCGCCGAGATGACGTTGCCCCAACGGTCGATCACATCGACATGGCAGGTGTCGCCTCGAGTGGCGCCATCCGTGGAGACGGTCGGTTCGCCAGTCGTGGCATCGGCGACGGTGGGTTCGCCGGTCGTGGCGTCGAGCCTGGCGTTCGCGGTGGCAACTGACGCCAGTACGGGCGTCCGGCCGTCGGGACTACCCGGCCTGACCTCCATGCTCGCGTCCGCGCCGACCAGGGCCGCACGTTCGCCAGCATAAGAACTCGAGAGCAACGTCTTGAGCGGAACGTCATACCCGTCGCCGTACCAGGCTTCGCGGTCGGCATAGGCGAGCTTCATCACCTCGGTCACGGTGTGTACACCGTCGGCGCCGGTCAGGTCGAGGTCAGCCGGATCGCCGAGCTCGTCCAGGATGGCAAGCGACTGCAGCAGCGCCGGACCCTGCCCCCACGGACCGGTCTTCGCGACGGTGTGGCCCTGCCAGTCGAGGGTGGCCGGCTCTTCCCAGCTCGCCTGGTACGACGCCATGTCCTCGCCGGTGATCAGTCCGGCGTGGTCCTCGCCGCTGGAGTCGCGGTGCGGCAGCCGGGAGAACCGGTCGATCGCGTCAGCGACGAAGCCCTCGCGCCAAGTGCTGCGAGCCCGCTCGATCTGGGCCACGCGGTCGGACCCGGCCGTCTCGGCGGTGGTGAGCAACCGGTCGAGCGTGCCGGCGTACGTGGGGTTGCGGAACAGCGAGTTGGCCTGCGGCGGGCGGCCGTCGCGGAGCCACAACTCGGCCGAGGTGGTCCAGTGCTCGGTGAACAGATCCTGGACGGTGGCGACGGTGGTGCCGACGCGGCCCACGATCGGATGGCCGTCCCGCGCATAGCCGATGGCCGGCTCGAGGATCTCGCGGAGCGGTCGGGTGCCGTGGTCGCGCAGCAGCAGCAGCCAGGCGTCGACAGCGCCCGGTACGGCGGCGGCGAGCAGGCCGGATCCGGGAATCAGCTCGAGCCCGAGGGAGCGGAAGTGGTCGATCGTGGCGCCGGCCGGAGCCGCGCCCTGACCGCAGAGCACCCGCGGCGTCGGGTCGTCGGCAGTGGCGATGATGGCGGGGACTTCACCACCCGGGCCGTTGAGATGCGGCTCCACCACGTGCAGGACGAAGCCGGCCGCCGCCGCGGCGTCGAAGGCATTGCCGCCGAGCTCCAGGATCCGCATCGCCGACTGGGAGGCCAGCCAGTGCGTGGAGGAGACCATTCCGAACGTGCCGCGCAGCGTGGGCCGGGTGGTGAAGGTCATCGATGAACTCCCTCGTTGATTCAATCATTCGTCACTTCAATAGTGCCGGTGCCGGTGCTGGTTCCAATGCTGGTTAGCGGGCTGTCCCGCACGTCCGGGCCGGTGCCGTCGTCGTTCACCAGATGGCAGGCGACCCGGTGACCGCCCTCGCCGATCTCCCGAACCTCCGGCACCGCTGTCCGGCATTTGTCCACGGCGACCGGACACCGGGTATGGAACCGGCAGCCGGACGGCGGATCGATCGCCGAAGGCAGGTCGTCGCCGAGCAGCACCGGGCGGCGGGCTCGCTGTATCGCCGGATCAGGCACCGGCGCCGCCGACAGCAACGCCTGTGTATAGGGATGTGCCGGTACGCCGAAGATGCGTTCCCGCGGACCCGTCTCCACCAATTGACCCAGGTACATCACCGCGACGTCGTCAGCCAGATACTCAACGGCCGAGAGGTCATGCGTGATGAAGAGACAGGCGAAACCGAGATCGCGCTGAAGGTCTGCCAGCAGGTTCAGCACGGCGGCCTGCACGGAGACGTCGAGAGCGCTGGTCGGCTCGTCGGCTACCAGCAGCCGCGGTGACGAGATCAACGCTCGCGCGATACTGACCCGTTGCCGCTGGCCGCCGGACAATTCGTGCGGCGACCGCTGCGCCACCTCTGGCCGAAGGCCGACGCGACGGAGCTCCTCGGCCACCGCCGCCGGGATGTCCCGGCGTTCGGCCGGCAGATCGCCCCGGCGGCGCATCAACCGCAGCGGCTCGCCGACCACGTCACCGACGGACAGCCGCGGGTCGAGTGAACCGGCGGGATCCTGGAAGACGATCGACACGTCCCGCCGGTGTGGCCGGAGTCGGCGCCGGTTGAGGTGGGTGATGTCGGCGTCGGCCAGCCGCACCGTGCCACCGGTCGGCTCGAGCAGTCGGACGATGCAGCGGCCCACGGTCGACTTGCCCGAGCCACTCTCGCCTACGAGCGCCAGAACGGACCCCTTGCGGATCTGCAGCGAGACGCCGTCCACGGCCCGGACCGGTCCGAAGTGCATGACCAGGTCTTCCAGCTCCAGCGCGTACTCCGTCATCGGACCTCCACCGGCTGGTCTCCGAGCACGCCGACCGGATGCCAGCACGCCACCTGGTGAACTGCCGGGCCGGATGCGTCGGACTTTGACGCAACCAGCGGTGGCTGCGTCGTCGTACAGGTGTCTGTTGCTCTGGGGCAGCGGTCGGCGAAGGTGCAGGCGTCGGGCTGCTCGGCCAGGACCGGCACAAGTCCTGGGATCTCGTTCAGCCGATGCGATCCCGCATGGCGGCCAGCCGCGGGCGAAGCCGCCAGCAGACCGGCCGTGTAGGGGTGCTGTGGATCGGCGAACAACTCGTCCACCCCGGCCGTCTCGACCACCCGCCCGGCGTACATGACTGCCACCCGGTCAGCGAGATCCGCGACCACGCCGAGGTCGTGGGTGATCAGCACGATGCTGGTACCGAGCCGCTCGCGCAGTTCACGCAGTACGTCGAGGATGCCGGCCTGGATGGTCACGTCGAGCGCGGTCGTCGGCTCGTCCGCGATCAGCACCTTCGGGTCGCACGCGACGGCCATCGCGATCATCACCCGCTGGCGCATACCGCCGGAGAGTTGATGCGGGTAGTCGTCGACCCGGCGCTCCGGCGACGGGATGCCGACCAGCCGGAGCAGTTCGATGGAACGGGCCCGCGCGGCGCTCCGAGACACCCGGTCGTGGGTCCGGAGTACTTCGCCGATCTGCCGGCCGACGGTGAAGACCGGGTTCAGCGAGGTCATCGGTTCCTGGAAGATGTACGCCACCTCCCGGCCGCGGATCGACCGCAGCGTCTTCTTGTCCGCGCCGATCAGCTCGACACCGTCCAGCTCGACCGATCCGGTCACTGTCGCGGTCCGAGGAAGCAACCCGGCCACGCTCATCGCGGTGACGCTCTTCCCGCACCCCGATTCGCCGACCACTGCCAGCACCTCACCATCGGCGACCTCCAGATCAACCCGGTCCACCGCCGACACCACCCCGTCCTCCGTCCGGAACCCCACCGACACCCCCCTGACCCGCAACACCCCCCGCCCACCACTCTTCGTCGGTCCCTTGTTACCCGGCGTGTCGCCGTTCATCGGTCCCGAGTTGACCTGCGACGGGGCGTTCATCGGCGGCTCGCTTTCGGGTCGAGGGCGTCGCGCAAGCTGTCGCCGGTGATGTTGAACGCGAGTGCGAGCAGCATGATCGCCAGCCCGGGCATCACCGCGGCCCAGGGCGCCCGCGCCGCGAACTGCTGCGCGTCGGACAGCATCGTGCCCAGGCTCGGCGCCGGCGGCTGGATGCCGAGACCGAGGAACGACAGCACCGCTTCGCCCAGGATCGCGGCCGGCAGCGCGACCGTCGCCTGGACGATGATCACCGAGGCTGCGTTCGGCAGGATGTGCCGGCCGAGCACCCACGGATCGCCGGCGCCCTCGACGATCGCGGCGGCGACGAAGTCGAGAGACTTGAGCCGTAGCGTCTCCGACCGGACGATCCGGATCACGCCCGGGATCTGCGCGATGCCGATCGCGATCGCGGCGTTGCCGAGACTGGCGCCGCGGATCGCTGCCAGGCCGACCGCCATGATCAGGAACGGGAACGCCAGCACCAGGTCGGTGAAGCGGGAGATCAGCGCGTCCACAGCCCGGAAGTACCCGGCCATCAGCCCCAGTGGCACTCCGATCACCAATGAGGTCGCCACGGCAAGCAACCCGACATGCAGCGAAGCCCGGAGCCCGAACATGATCCGGGACAGCACATCTCGTCCGAGATCATCGGTGCCCAGCAGATGCCCCGCCGTACCGGGCGGTGCGAAAGCATGGTCGAGTTGCGTCTGGGTCGGATCGTGCGGCGCCAGCCACGGTGCGAACACCGCAGCCAGTACGGCGATCGCGAGCACCACCAGCCCGGTGATGGCGAGCGGGTTGCGCAGTATCCGGCGAACCACCTTGCGGCGCCGGGACGACAGCGGCGTACCGGGGGAGACGGTGACGTCGGCGACAGCCATCAGGAATCACCCCTGACGCGGATCCGCGGATCGATGACGGAGTAGAGCAGGTCGACGAGCAGATTGATGACGATGTACGCCGTCGCGGTGACCAGCACGACCGCCTGGATCACCGGGTAGTCGCGCTGGAACACGGCGTCGACGGTGAGCTTGCCGAAGCCGGGCAGGGCGAAGATCCGCTCGGTCACGACAGCCCCCGAGATCAGCGCGCCGAGTTGCAGGCCGACGATCGTGACGACGACGATCAGGCTGTTGCGCAGCGCATGCCGGCCGATCACTGCCCGCGGCGGCAAGCCCTTTGCCTCGGCCGTGCGGATGTAGTCGGCCGACAGCGCGTCCAGCATCGACGAGCGGGTCTGCCGCATGATCACCGCAGCCAGTCCGGTCCCGAGGATCAGCGCCGGCAGCACCAGGTGGTGCAGGTTGTCGACCGGGTTGCTGAAGAACGGGACGAACCCGGACGCCGGGAACAGGCCCAGCGCCACCGACAGGTACAGGATCGCCATCAGCCCGAGCCAGAAGTTCGGCACCGACAACCCGAGCAATGCAAGGGCGTTGGCGGCCCACTCGGCCGGGCGGCCACGTCGTACTGCGGCGACCACTCCGGCTCCGACGCCGACCACAGTGGCAACGGCGATCGCCAGGAGCGACAGCTCGATCGTGACCGGGAGAGCGCTGCGCAGCATCGAGTTGACGCTCTCGCCGGTCCGGATCGACTGGCCCAGGTCGCCCCGGGCCGCGTGACTGACGAACCGCCAGAACTGCACCAGGA
>JAWWOY010000806.1:0-3891 GCA_033851195.1 Kribbellaceae bacterium
TTGTCAGGCTTCCTCGGTGAGTTCGTCCCAGTCCGTGACCACTGGTGCGAGTTCGCCACGCAGCCACAACGGCAACTGGTCGTGATGATGAGGATCGCCCAGTACGCCGGATGCGCCGAGCGGCACGATCCAGCGGCTGTCCTCGCGGCTGGCAAGATCCCAGGCGAACCGCGCAACGGATCCCCGGATGCACAGATCGGTAGGACCCGGAAGGCTGGACGTCGACATCACGCAGTGGTGATCGCCTGACAGAGGCAGATCGAGCGGCTCTTCATCCGCAGCAAACAAAGGGCTCCTGAGCGCATGCAGAGGAACCAGTTGGTGAGTCTGCCCCCAGGCTCCCCGCCGCTCTTTCGCTGCTACCTCCTCCAGCGATTCCCTGGCCAGCCAGCTGAGGTTGACGTCTGGCAGCAGCGTGGTCGTGAGCAGGTTCTCCAGTGCGAACGCGACCCGTGGCAGCGTCTCGATCCAAGGCTGGAAGAGTTCCGGCAATGCTGTATCGCGTTCGAGCTGGGCCAGCGTGGGGTGCTCGGCCAATCGGCGTACCAGAGCTGTCCGGATGGCGGCGTAGCTGGACGCGTCGTTGCTAGTGGCATCCATTCGACGGTTCCACTGCAGCAACTGGTCGCGCAGTTTGGTGGCTTGCGGGCTGAGATCATCCAGGTCTGCCAGCAGATCGAGTAGCAGTCCGGCTGAGGCGAGATAGGTATCGGTGTGCACGTCCGGCATCTCCGCCGCCGACCAGTTCGCCCGGTCCGTCAGCAGTTGCCTGATCCGCCGGGCCCGGTGCGGAGCCGCGAACTCAACCCCCAGTGCCTCGGCTAGCTCCCGCTGGTTGGCCATCACCGCGACTCCTTCGACCGTTGCCCGCGGCATCGGAGCGTGCCAACCGTCCCACTCGTGGTCGGCCTCCCAAGCCGGTACGACGCGGAGCCGGTTGTCCGGGTGGCGCTTCGGCACCCGGCCGGCGGTCCGGTGCAGCAGCCCGCCCCGCGTGTCGGCGGCCATCACGACGTTCACCGGTTCCGCCCAGGTGTCGAAGGCTCGATCGACCTCGGCAACAGTGGTTGCCTTGAGCAACGCAGGAAGAGTTTCGAACCCGAGCTGCGAGGTGACCCGTGGCGGATAGCGCAGGCTGATCGCCTGCTTGTCGTCCGGGCCGCCGATCACGACAGGTCCGCGGCCGGTCTCGATGAGCTCGACCTTGACCGGTTCCGCACCGGCAACCTCGATCACTTCGGTGTGCGCCGTGGCTGGTTGCCATCCGTCAGGTCCGAACGCCTCGACCCCAGAACCCTTGCGGCGAAGGCGTTCCTGGTACAAGTCCTGGTAGTCGGCCATGGCGTTGGTGATCGCCCAGGCCACACTTCCGGCATGCCCGAAGTGCGCTATGCCGGGCACTCCCGGAACAGTCAGCCCGACCACGTCGTACTCGGGGCAGGCCAGCCGGATCTGCTGGTAGATGCCCGGGCTCTCGATGTACCGATGCGGGTCGCCCGCGATGATCGCTGCCCCTGTCACGGTGTGCTCCCCGGACACCAGCCAGCCGTTGCTGCCCGCCGTACTGGGTCCTTCGGAACTGAACAGGTCGACCGCAGCGTCGCCGAGGTGGCCGGCGACCTGCTCTTGCCAGAGCTTGGTCGGGAAACCGGCGAACAGGATGTGCACCGCCATCCAGATCCCCAGCGGCGACCACGGCTGCCACTCGCCCGGGGTCAGTCCTGTGGCCACGAATTCCGGCGCCCGCCGCGCGCCGGCGTACAGGCCGCTGTTGACGCCGTCGACGTACGCCGAGACCCACACGCGGGTGTCCTCGTCGAGAGTGTGGAAGCAGCGTTGAGCGGTGTCGTCCAGCCGGGCCTGCCGGGCGAACTGGTCCCAGCCGAGCGCGTCGGCGCCCAGGAAGGCCGCGCTGGTGCCGAGCGAGCGGCGCCGCTCCAGTTCGATCTGCCAGGCGCGGTCCGCGGCGACGTTCCGGCCCTGCAGATAGGCGAGGGCGAGCGGATCACCTGCCCGCAGGTGTGGCACACCCCAGGCGTCTCGGAAGACCTTCGCGCCGGCGTACAGGTCTCTCAACTCTCGAAGGCTTCCAGGGCGCGGATCTTGTTGGTGACGTCCAATGCCGCCACCTTGTACGCCTCGGACAGGGTCGGGTAGTTGAGGACCGTGTCGACGAGGTAGTCGACGGTGCCGCCGCAGCCCATGATCGCCTGGCCGATGTGCACCAGGTCGGTCGCGTTGGTGCCGAACACATGGACGCCGAGCAGTGTGCGGTCCTCGGTCGACACCAGCAGCTTGAGCATCCCGTAGATATCGCCCAGGATCTGCCCCCGAGCCAGCTCGCGGTAGCGCGAGATGCCTACCTCGTACGGCACGGACGAGCGGGTGAGCTCCTCCTCGGTCGCACCGCAGTAGGACACCTCGGGGATCGTGTAGATGCCGATCGGCTGCAGCCCGGCCAGCTCCCGGGCCGGCTCACCGAACGCGTGGTACGCCGCCAGCCGGCCCTGGTCCATGCTGTTCGCGGCCAGCGCGGGGAACCCGATCACGTCGCCGACCGCGTAGATGTGCTCCACCGTGGTCCGATAGTGCTCGTCGACCTTGATCCGGCCCCGGGAGTCCGCCTCGAGCCCGGCGGCCGGCAGATCCAGCTCGTCGGTCACGCCTTGGCGGCCCGCGGAGTACATCACCATCTCGGCGGGGATCCGCTTCCCGCTCGCCAGGCTCGTGACGGTGCCTCGCTTGGAGACCTCGACCCGCTCGACCTCCTCGCCGAAGCGGAAGGTGACAGCTTGGTCCCGCAGGTGGAACTTGAGCGACTCGACCACTTCGGGATCGCAGAACTCCAGCATCCGGTCGCGCTTCTCGACCACGGTGACCCGGGTTCCGAGTGCGGCGAACATCGACGCGTACTCGATCCCGATCACCCCGGCGCCCACCACGACCATCGAGGACGGCACCCGCTCCAGCTTGAGGATGGCGTCGGAGTCGAGCACGTACCGGTCGTCGAACTCGACCTGCGGCGGCCTCGCCGGCTTGGTGCCGGTGGCGATCACGACCTTGCCCGCGGTGATCGTGCTGGACTCGCCGCGGCCGGTCCCGGTCACCCGGATGGAGTGCGGGTCGATGAAGTTGGCCGTACCTTTCAGCAGTTCGACGTGGTTGCGCAGCAGTTGGGCGCGCACCACCTCCACCTCGCGGCCGACGACGTGCTGGGTCCTGGCCATCAGATCGGCGATGGTGATGTCCGCCTTCACCCGGTAGCTGGCGCCGTACAGGTCCCGCAGCGCCATGCCGGTGAGGTAGAGGACCGCCTCGCGGAGGGTCTTGGACGGGATGGTGCCGGTGTTGACGCAGACGCCGCCGAGCATCGAGCCGCGTTCGACGACGGCCACGCTCTTGCCGAGCTTGGCGCCGGCGATGGCGGCCTTCTGCCCGCCGGGTCCGGACCCGATCACCACGAGGTCGTAGTCGAACATGCGAACCTCCCTGGTGTGAGTCCAGTTGCCCGGCCTCTCTCAGCGTCGCCGGATCGACGCTCAAAGGCAACTAAAACACGTTTCGCTCAGAGAACGGGCTCGGAGACGGCGGCATAGCGGTCCAGCCACGCCGGCCAGGGTCGAAACTCCCCGGCGGCGTCCCCCAAGGCGACCAGTATGTCGCCCATCGCGCCGTTCTCGGCAATCTCCTCGTCCAGCGCCGGACCGTCGATGTACTCGATCATGATGTGGGGCACCGGGTCGCTGGTGCCGTCGGCCAGGAGTCGCGGCAGCCCCGGGTGGAGGTTGCCCGCGAGCGCAGCCGTCTCGTGGCACAGGGTCTGTACCGCTCGCGGGTGGCGGACCTGGTGGGGCCGGGCCATTTTCAGCACGACGGGGCTCCAGAGGCCGG
>JAWWOY010000830.1:0-3733 GCA_033851195.1 Kribbellaceae bacterium
TCGGTTGCTGAGGGCAACGAGAATCGGCCGGCCGGTACCGTCACCGTCGACGGCCGGTTGTACTCCGGCGACGGCGGACATGCACACTTCAGGAGCTGAGACACCATGACTACTCCTGGGACCACTCATGGGACCACCGCCCCGCCCAGGGTGCTGACCATCGCCGGGTCCGACTCCGGTGGCGGCGCCGGGATCCAGGCCGATCTCAAGTCAATGCTGGCCAACGGCGTGCACGGGATGAGTGTGCTGACCGCGATCACCGCGCAGAACAGCCTCGGCGTCCAGGGCGCCTGGGAGTTACCTGCCGAGCAGGTACGGGCCCAGTTCCGCAGCGTTGTGGACGACATCGGCGTGGACGCGGTGAAGACCGGCATGCTGGCCTCGGCGGGGATGGTCCGCGTTGTTGCCGAACTCCTGCGCACATTGCCGGACGGCATACCGGTGGTTGTGGATCCGGTCGCGGTGTCGAAGCACGGCGACGCACTGCTGGCGGCGGATGCGATGGAGGCGGTGCGTTCGGAGATCGTTCCGCTGGCCACGATTCTCACGCCCAACCTGACTGAGCTCGGACCTGTCGCGGGTCTCGAGCTGTCTGCTGTGGAGGACCGGGAGCTCGCGGCGAGGGTCCTGCTGGACGCGGGTGCCGACTGGGTGCTGGTGAAGGGCGGGCACGACTCGGGTGAGTTGGCGGTGGACGTGCTGCACGGTGCCGGCGTACGGCGGGAGTTCAGCGCGCCGCGGGCGGATAACCGGCACACGCACGGGACCGGTTGCACCCTGGCCAGTGCGATCGCGTCGTACTTGGCTCGCGGGTACGACGTACCGGCTGCGGTAGGCGCGGCCAAGGACTACATCAGCGGGGCGGTTGCCGCCGGGTTCGCGCTCGGTGGTGGGATCGGCCCGGTGGACCACGCATGGTTATGGCGAAACAGGAGCACTACGTGAACATGCGCCGTCCGCCGGTCGACGGGCTCTGCGACGAGTGCGGGTTCGAGTACGAGGCGGGTGAACACCAGGCCGTTGTGACCACGTTGGTCCGCCAGGCCGCCGAGTGCAGCATGGCCCTGACGAAGGCCGCGGCCGGACCCGACCCGGACGTGGTGCGGATCCGCCCGGAGCCCGAGGTCTGGTCCGCGATCGAGTACGCCTGCCACGTGCGCGATGGACTGGAGGTGCAGCGGTTCCGGATCGCCCAGTGCCTGGCGGAGGATCGGCCGGTGTACGCGCCGATGGACCGGACCGGGAGGGTGAAGGAGGAGAAGTACGAGCTGCAGGATCCGATGGTGGTGGCGGCGGCGCTGATGCGGTTCGCGCGCGAGTTCGGCGCGGCAGCCCGGCCGTTGACTCCGCCGCAACTGGCGAAGCTCGGGCTGTACAACTACCCGGTCCGCGCGCCGCGACCGTTGAACTGGGTGATCCGCCACACGGCCCACGAGATCCAGCACCACCGCTACGACATCATCAACGTCCTGGCCCAGGTTGAACCACCAATCATCCCCGCACCCCCGAGACCAGCCGAAACCTCAGACGTTACGTCCGAAGGAGCCGAGGGCTTGCCTTCAACCTCTTCCTAGCCCAGGTCGGTTCGGGCGATGGCGAGGTTCTGGACCTCCTCGTCAGTGTCCGGCGTCTGCCCATCCTGATGTGTACCTGGGTAGACATGCGGATCGAGCAGTTGGTTGGATGACGATGCCGTGAGGGCGATGGCCGAACCGAAGGTGAGTGCATGGTGATGGAGACGGATCTGCAGTTGACCGACGGTCGAACCCTGCATGTGTACGACACGGCCGGGGCCGGCGATTCCGATCGTCTGGCGGTCTTCTGGCATCACGGCACACCCAACCTCGGTGCCCCGCCCGAGCCTCTCTTCGAGACCGCTGATCGACTCGGCCTGCGCTGGGTGTCGTTCGACCGGCCCGGGTACGGCGGGTCGACCCGTCACCCGGGGCGGACCATGGCCTCTGTGGCCGCGGATGTCGCCGCCGTCGCCGATGCACTCGGCATCGATCAGTTCGCGGTGGTCGGCCACTCCGGTGGCGGGTCGCATGCGCTGGGGTGCGGCGCTGCGCTGAACGACCGGGTGCTGGGCGTGGTCAGCATGGCCGGAATCGCACCGTACGGCGTCGACGGGCTCGACTGGTTCGCCGGGATGATCCCGTCGGGTGTTGCCTCGTTGCGTGCCGCGCTCGGCGGACGAGCGGCGAAGGAGGCGCACGAGGAATCCGGTGTTGAGTACGACCCGGAGTTCACCCCGGCTGACGTCGCCCTCTTCTCCGGCGAGTGGTCCTGGCTCGGCAAGGTCGTCGGCCCGGCCCTGGACAACGGACCGGGCGGGTTGATCGACGACGACCTGGGCTACGTCACTCCCTGGGGATGCGATCCGACGCAGACCACCGCGCCGATCCTGCTCTTGCACGGCGGCCAGGACGGGATAATCCCCAGCTCGCACGGTGAATGGCTCGCCCGTCACTGCCCAACGGCACAGCTACGACTGTTCCCGGACGAGGGACACATCTCGATCCTCAGCCACGCCGCAGCAGGGCTGGAGTGGCTTCGGGAGCACGCCGTGCAACGCTGAGCTCCCAGGACACTAATGGGGCCGGGCGTTACGGGCGACCATCTTCACCAGAGTGTCCGGTGGGACGACCTTCACGTGCGGGGCCAGTCCGTCGACGACCGTCATCACGTTGTCGAGGGACTTGCTCCATGCGTGCCAGAGCACGATCGAGTAGCCCTCGGTCGAGCCCGGGTTGCGGGTGGCGTTGTTCAGTTCGGCGATCACGCTGGCCTCGTCGGCACCAGGCAGTCCGTCCCAGAGCATCGTCCGGGCGGAGATGACCGGCTTGCCGTTCGCCCAGACCACCTGGCCCTTGTGCGCGTCGTACCGGGAGTACTCCAGGTAGATCAGCCCGTCGATCTGCGGCCGCTTCAGGTACGTCGACCACAGTCCGGCGTCCGGGAACGAGTCGAAGTCGATGATCTGGACAACCGACAGATCCGCGCGCTCCATCGAGCGGGCCAGCGACGCGGTGTGCTGGTCCAGCGCGGCTCTTGGGTACCGGCTCGGGTACATGTAGCCGCCACCCGACGGCCCGACCACGAACCGGTCGCGCGATGCCTGGTCGTAGTACCAGCGCATCACTGACGGCGCTAGGTCCACCAACGAGGGCGAGATCCCCCAGCCGAGGTCGGTCCGGCCCCGGTTCGGGTTGCCGAACCAGCGCGGGTCGGTCGGGAAGTCGCCCAGCATCCACTGGACATTGTCACCGTCGGTGATCAGGAAGCTGACGTAGTGCGCGTCGGGGTCGGGCGTCGGTGGATCGACCCGGCCGTGCTGGGAGATCCGTTCCGCGCGGATCCCGGACAGCACCGACAGGTTGCGCGCGTGGTCCGCCGGGATCGCCTTCACCCCGGCGTCGGAGTTGACCCCGATGAAGGCATCCTCACCGTTCGACGCGTCGCCCCAGCCGATCACCGCCGCATCATCGTCCAGGTCGCCGATCACCTCGGCCCGGAACGCCGAGTTGCCGTCGAAGAACGCGAACGCGCCCGCCATCGTCGCGTAGTCACGGAGTCGCTCCGGCCATTCCTCCTTCTGCTCGATCACCAGGTCGTGCCTGAGTTGATGCCAGTAGTTCTCCTTCACCCATTGGTCGTCCCTGTCCCGCACGTCCAGCACCTTGCGCAACCCGTGCTGGATCGCCAGCGGCTCCAGGCTCTCCTCGATCGCCAC
>JAWWOY010000859.1:0-2810 GCA_033851195.1 Kribbellaceae bacterium
CCTCGGTCGAATGGGCACCAAGGCTTGGTTCTGCGGTCGGTACGGGCGCCGCAGACCAGGTTGTCGCCTGCGCTGGGTTGGCCGTTGCGGAAGGTCACGATGGTGATCGGCTTGTCGACGGGGACACGCCTCCCGATGGTGCCGCCGAAGTCGATCTTGCCGGTCACCCCTCGATAGCTGCGTTGTGCGCCCCCGGCGTCGGTCATCGACTGCAGCGCGGTCCACACGGTCCCGCCGTTGATTGCGACGTGGTCCCGGCGCAGGTAGCTGACCGCAACAACAACCGTGTACGCGGCGTCGTAGTTGAGCGCGGCATGGCCGTCGAGGGTGCGGCCCCGTCCGGTCGTCTCGTACGGGAACACACTGTTCAGCTGTGCGTAGAAGTCGCTCGCTTCGGCTGGTACCTCACCACGCAGCTCGGGGGCGAGCGCGAGAGACAAGTACTGGAACGGGACCGACCGGTTCGCGCCGCTGACCACCCGGTCGGCGACGTACTTCGTCACGTCGTCACCGGCGAGCACGTAGGGCGGCTGGTCCCGGCAGCGGTCGGCGATACCGCCCAGGAACGCCTGGAAATCGACCAGCCCGCGCGCGGCGTACAGCACGACACCGCCGGCGTCGCACGCGTCGCGCCCGGCCGTGCCGGCGTCCATCTTCGAAGGGTCCTGGCCGCTCGGGGTGAACGGGACTGTCTCGACCGGAATGCCGCGGGCTGTGAAGCTCGCCTTGAGATCGGCGGCCAGATTCTGGCTGTAGGTATCTGTCGGGTCGTCGGACTTGTACACCCGGGCCCGCCGCGCCAGCGGGCGACCGAACGGGTCCTTGCCCGTGGTCAGCAGGCGGCTGACGTTGGCCGCGGCGACGGCGGCTTCGCGGGCGTTCTGCGGGCTGATCTGGAAGTACAGCTTGCTGACGTCGACCATCGTGTCGGCGGTCAGCGTGGCCGCCACCGTGGGCAGTCCGACCTCGGCCAGCGCCTTGATCGTGGTGGCGGTGGACTGCCTGCTCTCGACCATGCCGACCACTGCGACGATGCTCGGGTCGGCCGCTGCCATCTCACCAAGCTGCCGGGCGACGAGCTGTCCGTGCTGCAGCCGGGGCCCGGCGTTCGCGATCAGGACCCGCAGCAGTGGCTCGTAGCTCTGCGACGGCTTGGCCAACTGCACCGCCTGCGCGACCGCTATGCCGGCCAGCTGCTCGCGCTCGGCCGTCAGCACGTTGTTACTCGCAGCCTGGTCGTTTGCCGAGGCCATGAACACGAGCGTGATCAGGGGCCGGTTCGGCTGGTCCTTGCTGACCTCCAGGCTTCGCTGGTTCTGGGAGAGAATCGTGGTCCGCACCTCATCGAACGAACTGCTGGGCAGCAGGAGTGCGTTGCTGCCGTCGGTGACACCGACACAGGTCCCGCCGATCCTCGTGACCGATGTCGTGGCCGGCTCCAAACCCAGCCAGCTGAAACCGTCGCCACAGTGCCGGTAATCGTCCGCGAACCCGAAACCGGCGTACCCGCCGCCCACGAGGCCCAGTGCGACGAACGCGATGAGCCCGCCACCTCTCCGCGTGCGCCACCACGGACGCTTCACGTGTTTGAGGCGCTCGGGTGGCGCCGCGCCCCCCTGTTGGTCCGGCTGGGCAGCCGACGGTTGGGGCGCGGCGGCCTTCCCCGCAGCAGCGGACAGCTTCGAAAGACCGGATTTCGCCGCGGTCGTCGATCTCTTCTCCGGGGTGCCGATGGTGATCGGGATGAGCCACGCCTCGATCTGGCGCTGCCGGCTCTTGGCCTGCATCCGGCGCTGCCAGGCCTTGACCAAGCTGCGCGAGCGGGCGCCGTCGGCCGGCGACGCATCGGCCTCCAGTGGCTCGGCCAGCGGTGGCACCCTCCTGCTGGTCGTGACCAACAGGAGGGGATCAAAGAGGCGTGTGTCGTTCCGGACCTCGGCAACCATCCGCAGCAGCGTGTAACCGCCGTTTCGTCGGGTGATCCCTTCTAGCAGCACGACCGGGAACGTGGTGTGGTACGGGTGGATCCAGCCGGCACCGCGGAAGTCGTCCCGGAGATCCTCGAGGAACGCGTTCACGAGCAGTCGGGCGACCTTTTCGTGCTTCTCGCCCTCCCACTCGTCCTTGGTGAGCTGCAGCGCCAGTTCGAAGAAGCTGTCCTTGCCCGGCGGTACGTCGGACTGCCGCAGGAACCACCGGTAGGTTCGGCCGATTCCGGGGACCTTGCCGCTGTGCCGGCCCCAGAAGAACAGCGGCAGCAGGATGACCCACAACATCTGGACCCAGACCGGAAGGTTCGCTTTGACCGGACCAACGTTCCTCCCACCGCGGCTGGCCCGTGTCACTGCCCGCTGATAGAGCCGTTCGCGAAGCGTCGAGCGGCGATCTTCTACCGTGCCACCCGGGACCACCTCCGACATCAACCAGACGGCGAGCCAGAACCTCGGGAACCGGTAGGAACCACCGTTGCCCTTGGCCAGTCCGTTTGCGGTCCTCTTGAGCACGTCCCGCAGGGCTTCGACGTCGCGAGCGGTGACAGGTGCGAGCTTGGCATCCGCCGGCGGAGATCCCTTCTCCTCCTCGGAGTCCAGCACCACCTGGACGTGCGCCACCAGTGGCTGCTTGTCCTCAGCCGTCAGCCGCCCGGCGATCGACTCCACCAAGAGCGATTTCTTCTGAGTCGCCTGCACACACCCCAGAATCGGCGGGGTGTCCTCACGCGTGCACCGCCGGCGCGGGCGCTTGTAGAGCTCACGCACCGTCCTGATCAGTGCAGCAAAACCCTCGACCGTCTCGAAACCGTCGTTCAC
>JAWWOY010000887.1:0-2766 GCA_033851195.1 Kribbellaceae bacterium
GCACCGAGTGCAAGGGCCGCGGCCTGGTCGTCGACCAGCCCTGCGAGACCTGCCACGGCTCCGGCCGCGGCCAGTCCAGCAAGACCATGCAGGTGCGGATCCCGGCCGGGGTCCAGGACGGTCAGCGCATCCGGCTGAAGGCCAAGGGCGCGGCCGGCGAGCGTGGCGGCCCCGCAGGTGACCTGTATGTCTCCGTCCACGTGAAGTCGCACCGGATCTTCGGCAGGCAGGGCGAGCACCTGACGCTGACTGTGCCGGTGAGCTTCACCGAGGCCGCGCTAGGTGCCGAGATCAAGGTGCCGACCCTGGACGGTCTGCCCGTCACCGTCCGGATCCCCGCCGGTACGGCGAATGGCAGCAAGCTGCGGGTCCGCGGTAAGGGCTCGGTCAGGCGGGACGGCACCAAGGGCGACCTGATGCTGACCATCGAGGTGCAAGTGCCGCATCAGCTGAGCGACGAGCAGCGCACCAAGCTGCAGGAGTTCTCCTCGGCGGCGGCCCAGCCCGACTTGCGTGCAGGGTTGTTCGGGAGTACCTGATGAGCAGTCCGTTCTCGACGGTGCCGACCTGGAACGACCACACCCCGATCTACGTGATCTCGGTGGCGGCGCAACTGGCCGGCATGCACCCACAGACGCTCCGCCAGTACGACCGGCTCGGCTTGGTCACGCCCAGTCGCGCGAGCGGCCGCGGCCGGCGCTACTCGGCGTACGACGTGGCCAGGTTGCGCTACGTCCAGCACCTGTCCCAGGAAGAGGGCGTGAACCTGGCCGGCGTCCGGCACATCCTCGAGCTCCAATCGGAGGTCGAGAACCTGCGACACAGGGTGAACCAGTTGCTCGCTGAGGTGCAGCGCGGGGTGTCCCGGCAGAGCACCCAGCGGGTCAGCCGGGTCTTCTCGGCCGGTCCCGCGGGCGACGTGATCGCGATGGGCCGGCAGCAGACCACCACCCGGTGGATCCGCACCCAGCCCCTCGAGCTCGGTCCCCGCTGAGTGCGGCAGCAAGATGAGATGGGTGGCTACGCAGCCACCCACCTGCGACGCCTGTCACGTACCCGTCACCAGCGACGCCCCATCCTGCAGACCGCCTAACCTGGCGGCCAGGAAGTCATAGGCGACTGAGCGAGCGCCCTCGGGGAACTGGTGATTGCCTGGCCTGATGTCGACTCCTGCGTGTCGTGCTCCCCGAGCATCGAGACGCTCCCGAATGCCCGCAGCGCCACGACTCCAGACGTCGTCGTCCGTGGCGATGATCAGGTACTGACACTGGTCTGCGAGGGCGATGACATCCTCGACGTCGTGGTCGGCCGCGAAGCCGGGGACGACGAACTCCGCCTGGAACCCAGCGTCGCGCGCGAAGGAATCGCGATAGGGGATGCACCCGCAGTTGGACACGCTGGCTCGGATGCGTTCGTCCCAAGCGGGAGCCCACATCGCGGCTCGTCCACCGTATGAGTGGCCGATGAAACCAATGCGCGCCGGATCCACCTGCGGCAATGACGTCACGTAGTCCAAAGCCAGGCTGATCTCCTGGAGACAGGTGGCCAGCAGGGTGCGCCCAAGCACGAGGCGCGAGGACAGCTCGAACCAGGTGACGTTCTGTCCGTCGGCCCAGTTGCGATCCTCGAAGCCGATAGCGTCAGGGGCGACCGTGACGAAGCCGCGCTCCGCGAGCTCGGATGCGTAGGCCTGGTCGGTCTCACCCCGCAGACCGCAGACCTCGCTCTTGCCGAGGTTGAACTCGCCGGCGTGCTGGTGGTGGCAGAAGATCACCGGGGCAGGGCGGGTGAGCTGGTCGGGGATGCAGACGAACGCCGAGGCCCTGCCGCTTGGGACGTCGTAGGAGACGTGACGGCGGACGTACCCGCCGCACTGGACCTCCTCTTCCACGCGCGGGTGAAGGGGTCCCGGTTCATCGACAGGTCCGAGGACCTGTAGAAGCGCCTCTCGTGTCAGGCCGTCAGAGCTCATAGAGCACATTGTCGCGGGTCCCGACTGTGTCGCCACCTAACGCCCCGCCCATCGGCGTGCCCGTACACAGGGCAAGCGGCGGAGGGCCTCGAGATCCCAATAGGGGACACATCCAGTAACTTTGGGCCGTCGCGGCAACGAGTTCACCGGCCGAGCTGGAAGCGGGACTGACGGCCGTTGTGATGGTCCGGAGGCTGGGGTGTTTGACCTCACACCGTGTCAGGCCCTACACCGGAGGCAACCCGATAACGGAGGTGTGCCATGCCAATCGACCTGTTCCAGTCCGCAACCGAGACCGCGCGCGCCATCCGCCGCAAGGATCTGTCCGCCCGGGAGGTCACGGAAGCCCTGCTGGGCCGGATCGACTCGGTCGGCCCACAGCTGAACGCGATCGTCGAACTGCGCCGCGACGAGGCCCTGCAGGCCGCCAAGGCGGCCGACGATGCGCTTGCCCAGGGCAAAGATGTCGGCCCGCTGCACGGCGTACCGATGACGGTCAAGGACGCGATCGACGTCGCCGGCCTGCATACCACCTGGGGTAATCCGGGCTTCGCGGACTATATCGCGCCGACCGACTCGGCGGTTGCGGCCAGGCTCAAGCAGGCCGGAGCCGTCATCATCGGCAAGAGCAACGTCGCCGAGATGCTGGCGGACTTCGGGCAGACGACCAACCGCTTGTACGGCGCGACCAACAATCCCTGGGATCTCACCCGTACGCCGGGCGGCTCGTCCGGCGGCGGCGCAGCGGCGATATCGGCCGGATTGTCCTTCCTGGAGTACGGTTCCGACCTCGT
>JAWWOY010000902.1:0-10548 GCA_033851195.1 Kribbellaceae bacterium
CGCTCGTCCATGCCCTTCAGCAGCGCACCGCCACCGGTCAGCACGATGCCCCGGTCGACGATGTCACTGGCGAGTTCGGGCGGCGTCTTGTCCAGGGTGGCCTTGACCGCGTCCACGATCGCCGTGATCGGCTCCTCGATCGCCTGCCGGATGCTGGCCGAGGGCACCTTCACGGTGCGCGGCAGGCCGGAGACCATGTCCCGGCCGCGGATCTCGGAGTCCGGCCCGTCCGACGTCGGGAACGCCGACCCGATCGTCATCTTGATCTGCTCGGAAGTGGCCTCGCCCAGCATCAGCGAGTACGCCTTCTTGCAATAGCTGACGATGGCCTTGTCGATCGCGTCGCCGGCCACCCGGATCGACTGGCTGGTGACGATGCCGCCGAACGAGATCACCGCGACCTCGGTGGTGCCACCGCCGATGTCGACGACCATGTTGCCGGTCGCGTCCCGGACCTCGAGGTTGGAGCCGAGCGCGGCCGCCATCGGCTCCTCGATGATGTAGACCTTGCGGGCCCCGGCCATGTAGCCCGCATCCCGCACCGCTCGCTGCTCCACCGCGGTGATCCCCGACGGCACGCAGACCACGATCCGCGGCTTGGCGAAGTAGCGGCGCCGGTGCACCCGCTGGATGAAGTAGCGCAGCATCTGCTCGGCGGCCTCGAAGTCGGCGATCACGCCGTCCTTGAGCGGGCGGATCGCGGTGATGTTGCCGGGGGTCCGGCCGATCATCTTCTTGGCCTCGTGCCCGAAGGCGACCGCTTCACGGGGCTCGTCGGTCCGGGTGGCCACCACCGACGGTTCGTTCAGGACCACGCCGCGGCCCCGCACGTAGACCAGAGTGTTCGCGGTGCCGAGGTCAACCGCCATATCGCGGCCGAGCATGCTGTTGGCCATGGCGCTGACGCCTCCCCGCTCAGGTCCAGATTCTCAGGCTAAGCGCGGCAAGCGCCCGAGCCGTGGATCGACACGTCTGAACCAGCAAGCCGTCCACCACGCATGGTAGCTACCTCCTCACGACCCGTCACCTTCGGGTGGTGCCGCCGATCGCCACGACCGGCGACACCACTCGCCCCCAGCTCTCGCCCCTCCCCTGACGGGCGAGCGACGGGGCATCGCGGACGGCGATGCCCCCTCTGGTCCGCCTTCCCAAAGGCGTTCGGGACCTGACCACGCCTGACCGTCGCCTAGGGCTTTGCGTGGCGGGACCCGCGGGCTGGAAGCATGACCGTTACCGCATTCATCGCGCTTTCGCGCCGCTTTCGTCGCCGAGCAGACAGAATGTCCGGCATGGAATTCCGGTTGCTCGGCCCGGTGGAGGTCCTTGAGGAGTCCGGCCGGCGCATCGAGCTGGCCGCGAACAGGCAACGGGTGCTGCTGGCGGCCCTGCTGTTGCAGCCGAACCGGGTGGTCGCGGCGCAGGACCTGGTCGACACTCTGTGGGAGTCGGAGCTGCCGGCCAGACCACGCTCCGCCCTGCAGACTTATGTCTCGCGGCTGCGGACCATGCTCGGTGGGCCGATCATCCGCACCGAACACGCCGGGTATCTGATCAGCGTCTCCCCCGGGGACGTCGATCTCACCAGGTTCCGCTCGCTGGTGGCCGAGAGCAGCGGCCGGACCGACCCGGCCGAGCGGGCCGAGCTGCTGACCGACGCGCTGGCCATGTGGCGCGGGGATCCACTGGCCGGGCTGTCCGCAGGTGCGTTGATCCGTGACGCTGTGCCGGTCCTGACCGAGGAGCGCCTGCATGCCACTGAGTCGTTGCTTGCCGCTCAGCTGGAGCTCGGTCACCATGCGCAGGTCACGGCCGAGCTGACTGGCCTGACCCGGCGACACCCCCTTCGCGAGCCGCTCTGGGCGCTGCTGATGCAGGCTCAGATCCGGGCCGGCCGACCTGCCGATGCGCTCGCGACCTTCAGCGAGGCGTCTCGCCGGCTCGCGGACGAACTCGGCCTGGATCCGGGACCGGCCTTGCGGCGATTGCACCAGGCTGTGCTGGCCACGGATGCCCGGGCAGCCAGGACGCCTCGGGAGGTCATCCCGCACCAGCTACCGACGGTCGGACGTGGCTTTGTCGGCCGCGACCAGGAGCTGGCTGACCTGGACCGGGTCTTGCTCGGGTCGACGGGCCAGGTGGCGACGATCGCCGTCATCTCCGGAACTGCCGGGGTCGGCAAAACCGCACTTGCCGTCCGTTGGGCCGAGCGGGCCGGCTCGGCTTTCCCCGACGGACAGCTATATGTGAACCTGCGCGGCTTCGACCCCTCCGGCGATCTCGTCACTTCGGAGGATGCGCTGCGCGGCTTCCTCGACGCTCTGCAGGTGACACCCGGGCGGATCCCAGCCGGTACTGCTGCCGCCGCTGCGCTCTACCGAACCCAGCTGGCCGATCGGCGGCTACTCATCGTGCTGGACAACGCCCGGAGCGCGGCACAGGTCCGGCCGCTGCTTCCCGGCGGGAGCAGTTGCCGCGTGCTGGTCACCAGTCGAAGCGCCCTGCCCGGCTTGCTGGCCAGTGAAGGCGCACACCCGCTGACGCTCGACCTGATGGACGCCGACCAGGCCCGCCAACTCCTGGTCGGCGGACTCGGCCGTGCTCGCCTCAAAGCTGAGCCCGCCGCGGCCGAGGAGCTGGTGTCGCTGGCCGCCCGGTTGCCGCTTGCCCTTTCGCTCGTCGCCGCTCATGCCGCCGCCCATCCAAGGTGGTCACTGGCTGCCGTGGCTGTCGACTTGCGGCGTACGAGGCAGGGCTTGGACGCGTTCACAGGCGAGGATCAGGCGACCGACCTGCGGGCCGTCTTCTCCTGGTCGTACCAACTGCTCACTCCGATCTCGGCGCGGATTTTCCGGCTGTCCGGGCTGCACCCCGGACCGGACCTCCCGGTCGCGGCTGCGGCGGCGCTCGCCGGGATCACCCCCGACCGCGCCCGCCCGGCTCTCGCTGAGCTGGAGCGCGCACATCTGATCACCCAGCACTCGCCTGACCGGTACTCCTCGCACGACCTCCTGCACCTGTACGCCGCGGAGCTCGCCGGTGGCATCGACAAGGAACAGGGATGTCGTCAGGCGGTACGGCGATTGATTGACCACTACCTGCGAACCGCCGACGCCGGCGACCAGTGGCTGCGGCCGCATCGCGATCCGGACGACCTGCCCGCGACCTGCAGCGAGAATGAGGCCGTCAGGTTCGGCGGATACCAGGAGTCGTTCGACTGGTTCGAGTCCGAGCACCCGAACCTGGTCGTGCTGATCGACCATGCGGCGCGGCAGGGCTTCGATGGACACGCGATCCACCTGGCGCGCACCATCACGGGGTTCCTCGAACGGCGCGGGCTGTGGAACACCTGGGTCGACGTGATGCAGACGGCCGTCGAGTCCTCCGAGCGGTCAGGCGACCGTCGGGGCCAGATCATGGCGCACCGCTACCGTGCGCACGCCCTGGCCAGACAGGGGCGCCTCGACGAGGCCTGCACGGAGGCGAACGCAGCGCTCGAGCTCGCCGACCGGTCGGGCGACCAGGTCGCGCAGGCGTGGTGTCAGCGGGTGGTCGCGTTCGTTCTTGCTCAGCAAGACCGCCTTAAGGACTCCTACGAGCACGACCTGATCGCTTCGGAGCTGTTCAAGGCCAGCGGCCACCGGACCGGTCAGGCGCTGGCCCTGAACTCGATCGGCTGGCTGCGCGCCTCGACTTTCAGCGAGTACGACCAGGCGGTGACATATTGCCGGCAAGCGCAGCGGCTCTACCAGGAGGTCGATCACAAGCTAGGTGAGGCCGCGACCTGGGACAACCTCGGCTACGCGCACCGCGGCCTGACCGAGTACGACGAGGCGATCCGGTGCTACCAGCGGGGCCTGGTGCTCTATCGCGAGCTGAACGACCTCTATTACCAGGCACGGATGCTGCGCAATCTCGGCGACATCCAGCATCAGATCGGCGAAAATCAGGCGGCTCGGAGCTCGTGGAGCCAGGCGCTGGCGATTCTGGGCGATCTGGACCATCCCAGCGCCGCAGCGGTATTGCAGAGCCTGCGGTCACTCGACTGACGCCAAATGACTGCGGTCCGCGTCTATACTCTCGCGGGACGAGTCTTCGGTGACCGCGGCAGGATCCAGGACACCGGACTCCGTGTTCGCTGATGCCTGGCCAGATCGTCCGGGCTCCTGAGGGAGATCTGCCTTGTCGTTCGCAGCGCCGCTGTTCCTTTGGTACTTCCTGCCAGCAGTCCTGCTCGCCTCCTGGATCCTGCCGCAGCGCGCCCGGAACGGGATTCTGGCGGTGTCGTCGCTGGTGTTCTACGCGATCGGCGGCAAGGCATTCGTCCTGCTGCTGCTCACGCTGATCGTGATCAACTACAGCGCGGGTCTGGTGATCGGGCGGGTCCGCGAACGGCCCAAGCTGGCCAAGGCCGTGATGGCCGGCACCGTGCTGGCGGACCTGGTCGTGCTGGCGATCTGGAAGTACGCCGGCTTCGCCTCCACCGTGGTCGACTCGATGGCGTCCACGCTGGGCCTCGGCGACACGCGGGTGGTCCACCTGGCTTTGCCGATCGGGATCAGCTTCTTCACCTTCCACCATCTGTCGTACGTGATCGACGTGCACCGCGGCGTGCGCGAACCGATGCGGAACCCGCTGAATTTCGTCGCGTACATCGCGATGTTCCCGCAGTTGGTGGCCGGGCCGATCGTGCGGTACCACGAGATTGCGGACCAGTTGCGCGAATCCAAGCGCGACCGGCTCGCCGACTTCGCCGAAGGGTTCCCGCGATTCGTCTGGGGTCTGGCGAAGAAGGTCGTGATCGCGGACTCGCTGGCCCCGCTGGCCGATGCCGCCTTCGCCTCGACGCACCCGTCCACCGCGACCGCCTGGGTCGGTGCGCTGGCCTACACCGGGCAGATCTACTTCGACTTCTCCGGCTACTCCGACATGGCGATCGGCTTGGGCCTGATGTTCGGCCTGAGGCTGCCGGAGAACTTCGCCCGGCCGTACTCCGCGATCTCGGTGACCGACTTCTGGCGGCGCTGGCACCAGTCGCTGTCGCGCTGGTTCCGGGACTACCTGTACGTGCCACTGGGTGGTAACCGGGGCGGGACGGTCGCGACGTACCGGAATCTGTCCATCGTGTTCCTGACCACCGGTCTGTGGCACGGTGCCGCCTGGACCTTCATCGTCTGGGGCGGGTACCACGGCGCCTTGCTGATCATCGAGCGCGCGACCGGGCTCGGCCGGTCCACCAGTCACGTGATCCCGCGGAGGGCCGTCACCTTCCTGCTCGTCGTACTGGGCTGGGTGCTGTTCCGGGCCGACTCGTTGCCGGCGGCCGGCCGGATGCTCGAGGCGATGCTGATCCCGACCCACGGCTGGGCGCTCACGCCCGACCTCGCACTACTCCTGTCGGGGCACCGGCTGGTGCTGCTGGCCATCGTGATCGCGTCCGTCTTCCTGCCTGCGTCGTGGGTCACCGGCCGCGTCATCGACGGGCAACAAGCTGCGCCGGACTGGGTGCGCAAGGCCGCCCGTGGTGTCGCCCTCGTCGCGGCACCGTACGCTGCTGTGGTCGCTGTGGCCGGTACGTTCAGCCCGTTCCTCTATTTCCAGTTCTGAAAGGGACCTTCGATGCTCGTCCCCAATCGGCGCGGCACCCGCAACAGGCGGATCATCGGTACGGCGGTCGCTCTCGTCTTCGTTTTCGGTCCGCCGATCGGGCTGGCTGCCGGGGTGAAGCCGAGCACCATCGACAACCGCGCCCTGGCCCCGGCGCCGTCCCTGGACAAGGGGTTCGACGCGCTGGACATGGTCGGCCCGTGGGCGACCGACCGGCTGGCCGGCCGCGGCCAGGCCGTGCAGGCCAAGTCCTGGATCGACTTCAACCTACTGAAGGAGATGCCCGCCACCAACAAGGTTGTCCGCGGCAAGGACGGCTACCTGTTCCTGGGCGAGGACTTCACCAAGGCCTGCGCGGGGAGGACGGCCTTCGAGCGCAACTTGAAGTCGTTCTTGAAACTGGCCGAGATCATCAAGGCGTCCGGCCGGAACGCGGTGTTCACGCTCGGACCGAACAAGTCCTCGGTCGTGTCGGCCAGCCTGCCGAAGGCGCTGCCGACGGGTAACTGTGCCCTGACGGGGATCGCCCAGGAGAATGCCGTTCTGGACAACTTCCGGCATCCGCTGTGGGTCGGCGTCCACTCTCAGCTCGTCGAAGCGCAGGCCGCGGGTAAGAACCCGTACTCGCGCACGGACACGCACTGGACCACCGGAGGGGCCGCGATCTTCGCCCGATCCCTTGCCCAGCAGCTCGACCCGGGACTGGCCGAGCGGATCACGACCACGCCGACCACCATCACCAAGGCCGGAGACCTCACGACGCTGCTCGGCCTCGCTGTGACGGAGGACCAGCCGTCGGCCGACCTGTCCACCGGAACGACGGTGACACCGGATCCCTCGCTGGACCAGTTCGACTTGCTGAAGATGGACAACTACGGCAAGGAACGCTGGACGACCACACCCACCGCGGGTCTGGTGCCGGGCAAGTCGCTGATCCTTGGCGACTCCTTCGCCTATACCGCTCTGGGCAACCTGCGCCCGCTATTCGCGGACGGCACGTTCCTGTGGACCGGACACGTGTCCCAGACCGACATCGTGTCGCAGATCAAGGCCTCGGACACGGTCGTGGTCGAACTGGTGCAGCGCAGCGTCGCGGCTGGCCACCTCTACGCCAGCCCTGCCTTCCAGACCAAGGTCGCCGCCGCGCTGGGTGTCAAGGTTCCCTGACAGGGCCCGGCAAGGTCGTTGATCAGCAGGCGTCGCTCCGACAGCTCGCAAGTCACGTCCAGTTGGTAGCACGACGGGTGCGGGCGAGGGCCGAGCTCGAAATCTGTATATCGGAATCGATCTGTCATATCGATTCCGATATACAGACTTCGGCTCCCCCCGTACGCCCCCCTCGCCGGGCTGCTCGGCGACTTCCCGCCCCGACACGCCGCGGCTCGCCTTCATACCGCTCCGACTCACCGGTTTCACTCCACTCCGTACGGCATGTTGAAACGGCAAGTGCGACCCATCGCGGCATGTCGAGACGGGAAGTGGCACCCGACCACAGGCCCCTTCCGCAGCCGTGGCCGATGAACGGCGACACGCCGGGGAACCGGCCCCAGCAGCAGGCTCCCCGGCAAGGCAGGGACGCGGCAAAGTCGTTCATGCGGCTTGAAAGAGTCTGAGGGTGCGTTGCGGGTCGCGGGCGTGGTGTCGGTTGGCGGCGGCGATGTTGTGGTGTCCGTCGAGGCGGAGCATGCTGATCGCGAGGCTGCGTAGGGTGGCCATGACGCGGGGTTGCGTTCCCTGAGTTCGACGGCAACCAACGCGTGGCGAGCAGTGCGTATTTGTCGCGTCAATTAGTTCGGCGGCAAATTGCCCGTGAAGGGACCGCTCGCACGGGACACTAACTGCTGGTGAACTCGACTCGATAATTTCGGGGATGTGTCGGGAACACTAAGTTTTGTTGACGTTCAAAGTACCGCCGCTGGGCGCTCGCCCGCTTTCCCGAAGTCCACCGGTTGCCACTTGTTGGCTTCATTTGACGTGGCGCTGGTTCGAGCGCTTAAGTGTCCCGTCACTGTTCATCCGCCCCAGTCAGTGGGAGCACACATGAGTGCGACAAATCGTCGTCAGGACACGATCGTTGCCGTTGAAAACGATACAGCCGTTGCTGCCGGCCCCGAAGGGATAGCGGCGATGACGGATCTCGTCATCGCCGTGAACCCGCTGTCCGAACCGTCCGCCAGATTCGCGGCCGCTGCGGTCCGCGCAGGCTGTCTCGGCGTTCTCGATCTGACTGCGGCAGACCCGTCGACTCGTGCGGAACTGGCCCGGGCGGGCGAGTGGATCACCACGTCCTTCGGTGTGCGGCTGACCGGCGGCTCGCCGTTCACCGACGCGGATCTGCCTGCCAAGGCGCGCACGGTCCTGCTCGCCGATTGGAGCGGCGCGGGTTCGTCCCCGTCCCCGGCGGACTTCGCCGGACGCCGCGTGCTGGTGGAGGTCACGGATTCCGAACAAGCCCGTTCAGCAGCCCTCGCCGGCGCTGATGGCCTGATCGCGCGCGGCCATGAGGCCGGCGGCCGGATCGGCGAACTCAGTACTTTCGTGTTGCTGCAGCGTCTGCTCGCCGATGCCTTGCTCGACCTGCCAGTCTGGGCTTGGGGTGGCATCGGGCCGCACACGGCCGCTGCGGCCGTCGCCGGTGGCGCCGCCGGGGTGGTGCTCGACACCCAGTTGGCGTTGCTCGCCGAAGCGGACCTGCCGGTGGAGATCGCCGCCGTGATCAGCACGCTGGACGGCTCCGAGACCACGATTGCCGACGGCCAGCGGGTGCTGCAGCGGCGCCCCGCCGGCACGGATCCGGCCGGACCGCCTCTTCCGATCGGCCAGGACGTCTTCCTCGCCAGCCGATTCCAGGCCGCCTGGGGCACCGTCGGCGCCGCCGTACGCGGGGTGCGCGACGCCGTCCTGAACGCGGTCGGTGCCGAAGAGCCTGCCGCCCTCGGTGGATTGCCGGTGGCGCAAGGCCCGATGACCAGGGTGAGCGACCAGGCGGGGTTCGCCGCTGCGGTGGCCAAGGAAGGCGCGCTGCCGTTCATCGCGCTGGCGCTCTCCGGGCCCGCGCAGACGCGCAAGATGCTGGTGGAGACCAGGGATGCGTTGGCCGGCGCGCCCTGGGGCGTCGGCGTACTCGGTTTCGCGGCCGAGGAGATCAAAGCGGCCCAGCTCGAAGTGATCCGTGAGATCAGGCCGTCTCACGCGATCATCGCGGGTGGACGGCCGGCGCAGGCGGCAGCGCTGGAAGAAGTCGGCATCTCGACGTTCCTGCACGTCCCGTCGCCGGGCCTGCTCAAGCAGTTCCTCGCGGCCGGCGCTCGTAAGTTCATCTTCGAGGGCGCGGAATGCGGCGGCCATGTCGGCCCCCGGAACAGCTTTCCCTTGTGGGAGGCGCAACTCGGGGTCATCGCGGACTTCCTGGCCGCCGGCAAGAACGCGGGAGACGCAGCCGAGCTCCAGGTGCTGTTCGCCGGCGGTGTGCACGATGAACGCTCGGCCGCCATGGTCGCCGCGATGGCTACCCCCTTGACGGTCGCCGGTGCTGCTGTCGGCGTACTGATGGGAACCGCGTACCTCTTCACCTCTGAAGCTGTCGATGCGGGCGCGGTGCTTCCGCTGTTCCAGCAACAGGTGATCGCCGCCGAGCGTACCGACCTCCTGGAGACGGCCCCCGGGCACGCGACCCGGTGCGTGGCCAGTCCGTTCACCGCCGAGTACGCAGCCATCAAGCAGGATCTGCAGTCCCGTGAGGTGCCGAGCCGGGATGCGTGGGAGCAGCTCGAGCAGCTCAACGTGGGCAGGCTTCGGCTGGCCAGTAAGGGAATCGAGCGCGTCGGCGACGAACTCCGCCCGGTGGACGAGCCGCGTCAGCTGGCCGCGGGCATGTTCATGGCCGGGGAGGTCGCGGTGCTGCGGTCCGCGGTCACCACGATCGCCGAACTGCACGCCGCGGTCGGTCCGGGTGCCACCGCGTTCCTCACCGAGCGCACGAACCAGCTGCGTCAGGAACTGGGCTTGGCCACCGAGCCGCAGCGAACCGGGCCCGAGCCGTTGGACATCGCTGTGGTCGGGATGTCCTGCATGTTCCCGCAAGCGCCGGACCTCTCGACGTTCTGGGCGAATGTCTTGTCAGGAGCGGACAGCGTTACCGAAGTGCCGGTGCAGCGCTGGGACCAGTCCGTCTACTACGCACCCGACGGCGACGGCGACCGTACTCCGTCGCGCTGGGGCGGCTTCCTGCCGGAGATCCCGTTCGACCCGCTGCGGTATGGCATCCCGCCCGCGTCCTTGGCCAGCATCGAGCCGGTGCAGCTGCTCGCGCTCGAGGCCGCCCACCGGGCCCTTGTCGACGCGGGCTACGGTTCGCGGGACTTCGACCGGTCCAAGACGTCGGTCGTGTTCGGCGCGGAGGCCGGCAGCGATCTGTCGAACGCCACGACTTTGCGCACGGTCCTGCCCGCCTATTTCGGTGAGATACCGGCCGGACTGGACAATCAGCTCCCGCGGCTCACCGAGGACAGCTTCCCCGGCATGCTGGCCAACGTCATTGCCGGCCGCGTCGCCAACCGGCTCGACCTCGGCGGCGCGAATTACACCGTCGACGCAGCGTGCGCGTCTTCACTGACCGCGGTCGACGTCGCCTGCAAGGAACTGACCTCCGGCACCAGCGACCTCGTGCTCTGTGGTGGTGCCGACCTGCACAACGGGATCAACGACTACCTGCTCTTCGCGTCGGTGCATGCGCTTTCGCCGACTGGCCGGTCGGCCACCTTCGACGATTCGGCCGACGGCATCGCACTCGGCGAAGGCGTCGCCTGCGTGGCGCTGAAGCGGCTGGCCGATGCCGAGCGCGACGGTGACCGCGTCTACGCGGTGATCAAGGGGGTCGGCAGCGCCAGCGACGGCAGGTCGCTCGGTCTCACCGCCCCACGTCCCGAAGGCCAGCGCAACGCG
>JAWWOY010000378.1:0-3231 GCA_033851195.1 Kribbellaceae bacterium
GTGGCCGCACGATCGCGGCCCAACTGGTGGCCGGCACGGTCAACGTCAACGAGGCCTACGCCGCCACCTTCGGCTCGATCGATACCCCGATGGGCGGGATGCGCGCCTCCGGCCTCGGCCGTCGCCAAGGCGTCGAAGGCATCCGCCGGTACGTCGACCCGCAGGCGATCGCGACCCAGCGGCTGCTGCCGATCGCCGCCAGCCACGGCATCAAGGACGAGGCATACGCCGAGCTGATGACCGGGGCCCTGCGAGTGCTGAAGAAGCTTGGCCGGGCATGAATCCGGGCATGAATTATGACCACGACGTCGTCATTATCGGATCGGGCTTCGGTGGCAGTGTCAGTGCACTGAGGCTCGTCGAGAAGGGATACGACGTCGCGGTGCTGGAGGCCGGTGCCCGGTATGAGGACGCCGGCTTCGCGAAGAACTCCTGGGACAAGAGCCGGTTCCTCTTCGCCCCGTCGCTCGGCTGGTACGGGATCCAGCGGATCAGTGCCCTGCGGGACGTGCTCATCCTGTCCGGGGCGGGGGTCGGCGGCGGCAGCCTGGTCTACGCGAACACCCTCTACGAGCCGCTGCCGGCGTTCTACCGCGACAAGCAGTGGGCCCACATCACTGACTGGCAAGAAGAACTCGCGCCGTACTACGACCAGGCCAAGCGGATGCTCGGCGTCACGACGTACCCGCATTTCACCCCGGCCGACGGGGTGATGAAGCAGGTCGCGGATGACCTGGGCGTGGGGGACACGTTCCACCCGACCCCGGTCGGGGTGTTCTTCGGCGACCCCGGCGTGGAGGTCGAGGACCCGTACTTCGGCGGGGTCGGCCCGCGTCGGCGCGGCTGTATCGACTGCGGCGAATGCATGACCGGCTGCCGGCACAACGCGAAGAACACCCTCACCAAGAACTACCTCTACCTGGCCGAACAGGCCGGCGCCGAGGTCTACCCGCTGACCACCGTCACCTCGGTCGAGCCGCTGCCCGGTGGCGGGTACGCGATCGAGACCCGCCGTACGTCGAACCGCCGGAAGACGCGCAGGTTCACCGCCAAGCAGGTCGTGTTCGCCGCCTCCGCACTGGGAACTGCGAAGCTGCTCCACCGGCTCCGGGACGAGGGAAAGCTGCCCGCTCTCTCGGATCGTCTGGGGGTGCTGACCCGGACCAACTCCGAGTCGTTGCTGGGCGCGATCGCCAAGGACACCTCGGTCGACTACACCCGCGGCGTGGCGATCACCTCGTCGTTCCACCCGGACGACATCACCCATATCGAGCCGGTCCGGTACGGCCGCGGTAGCAACCTGATGTCGCTGCTGCAGACCGTGCTGACCGATGGCGACGGCGACAAGCCACGCTGGCGGGTCTGGCTGCGCGAGCTGGCCGTTCAGCGGAGGAGCGTGCGCCGGCTGTACGACCTGAAGCACTGGTCCGAGCGGACCGTGATCGCGCTGGTGATGCAGACCGCGGACAACTCGATCACCACCTTCGGCAAGCGGGACCGGCTCGGCCGCTGGCGGCTCACCTCCAAGCAGGGCCACGGTGCACCGAACCCGTCCTGGATCCCGGTCGGCAACGAGGTGGTCCGGCGGATGGCCAGGATCATGAAGGGCACCCCGGGCGGCACCATCGGCGAGCCGTTCAACGTACCGATGACCGCGCATTTCATCGGCGGCTGCGCGATCGGGGACTCGGCCGAGACCGGGGTCGTCGATCCGTACCACCGGGTCTACGGGTACGAAGGCATGCACATCCTGGACGGGTCGACCATCTCGGCGAACCTCGGTGTCAACCCATCGTTGACGATCACGGCTCAGGCCGAGCGGGCGCTGTCGTTCTGGCCGAACAAGGGTGACGAAGACCCCCGGCCGGTTCTCGGATCGGCGTACCGGCGGGTGAAGCCGGTGACACCGGTCAGGCCGGTGGTCCCGGCGGACGCGCCCGCCGCGCTGAGGCTGCCGATTGTTGAGATCAAGAAGCCAGCTGTAACGAAACCGTGACATTGTCACACTAAGAAACCGTGACACAGAGAAGCCCGGCCGCCGAATAGCGAGCCGGGCTCAAATCTGCCAGAAAAGGGAGCAGGTCCCTCGGGAACGTTTCCGCCCAAATCGTTTCCCGAGGGACCCACTCAAGCCGGGGTGAGGCGCCCGGCGCTTTGGGATCGGATCGCCAACCACAGCTGGCGACCCGAGCTCTTAGTTCCTCACTCTACATCCGATCGGAGCTTCATCCGACCCCGCGCAGGTGCCGTAATCACTCTGCGCGGTGATCGTAATGATCGACATTCAGTCGCTCCTCGTCACGGGTGGCGAACTGCCTGTCAGCAACCGCCTCTGTTCACATCAACGAGGGGGCTCGTAGAAGGTCACGAGGTTTCTCGAAAAAAGATCCTCGGACGTTTGCCCCCAGCCCCGATCGCTTACTGTGGGCCGACCGTCTGATCAGGCAGGAGAACCATGAACGACATCCTCGGCAAGGCACGCGAGCAGGTTCTGGAGCGGGGCGAGGGCCTCGCCGAGGAGCAACTGGTCGAGGTGCTGCGGCTGCCGGACGACGCGCTGGAGGAACTGCTCGCCCTCGCGCACGAGGTCCGGGTGAAATGGTGCGGTGAAGAGGTCGAGGTGGAGGGCATCATCTCGCTGAAGACCGGCGGCTGCCCGGAGGACTGCCACTTCTGCTCCCAGTCGGGCCAGTTCACCTCGCCGGTGCGCGCGGTCTGGCTGAACATCCCCGAGCTGGTGGAGGCCGCCAAGGAGACAGCGAAGACCGGTGCGACCGAGTTCTGCATCGTCGCCGCCGTCCGCGGCCCGGACGACCGGCTGATGTCGCAGGTGAAAGCGGGGATCAACGCCATTCAGTCGGAAGTCGACATCAACATCGCCTGCTCGCTCGGCATGCTGACCCAGGACCAGGTGGACGAGCTGCGCGCGATGGGCGTGCACCGCTACAACCACAACCTCGAGTCGGCCCGTTCGTACTTCGGTGACGTGGTCACCACGCACTCCTTCGAGGAGCGCTGGGACACCTGCCTGATGGTGCGCGAGTCCGGGATGGAGCTTTGCTGCGGCGGTCTGGTCGGAATGGGCGAGACGCTGGAGCAACGGGCCGAGCTGGCCGCCCAGCTGGCCGAGCTCGAGCCGCACGAGGTGCCGCTGAACTTCCTGAATCCGCGGCCGGGCACGCCGTTCGGCGAGATGGAGATCATGGACGGCAAGGACGCGCTGCGGACCAT
>JAWWOY010000943.1:0-5835 GCA_033851195.1 Kribbellaceae bacterium
CCTCGAAGACCTGACCAGCACTCTGGACCGGATCGTCACCGCGGCTTGTGAGCTGGTCGGCGCCCGGTACGGCGCGCTCGGGGTGGTCGGTCACGACGGCAAGCGGCTGGCCCGCTTCATCACCCACGGCGTCACCGCGGCGGAGATCGCCGCCATCGACTCCCACCCCGAGGGTCATGGCCTCCTGGGGCTGCTGATCGACCACCCGGAACCGTTGCGGCTGACCGACCTGGCCGAGCATCCGCAGTCGTTCGGGTTCCCGCCGAACCACCCACCGATGAACACGTTCCTCGGTGTGCCGATCAGGACCCGCGAACACGCATTCGGCAACCTCTATCTGACCGAGAAGGCCGAGGGCGCGGACTTCACCGAGGAAGACGAGCGGGCCATGATGGCGCTGGCCGCCGCGGCCGGTGTCGTGATCGACAACGCCCGCATGTACGCCGACACCGAGCGCCGGCGGCGTTGGTATGAGGTGACGGCCGAGATCACCCAATTGATGCTGGGCGAGTTCCAGCCCCAGGATGCCCTGCAGCTGATCGCATCGCGCGCCCGCGAAGTGTCCGGCTCACTGGTCGGTGCGGTGCTGCTGGCCGATAACGGCGAGCTGGTGATCGAGGCCGTCGACGGTCCGCCGACCTTCCGACGGCACCAGGGCCGGCGGATCCAGGCGGACCTGCCCGTCCTCGGCGACGTGCTGACCGGCGACCAGCAGGTGGTCGTCGAGGACCTCGCTCAGCTGGTGAAGGAGCACGGCTGGCTCGCCGACCTGCCGGAGATCGCGGAACTCGGCCGGACCATCTTCGTCCCACTGCCGGCCGGGACCCGGAGCACCGGCGGCATCCTCCTGGTGGCCGCCGACCAAAGCGCGGTGCTGGGCGTCAGTGCCGGCACCGACCTGGTCCGGATGTTCGCCAACCAGGCCACCTTGGCGCTGGAGCGGGCGCAGGCCCAGCAGGACCAGTCGACGCTGGCGGTGCTGACAGACAGGGACCGGATCGCCCGCGACCTGCACGACCTGGTGATCCAGCGGCTGTTCGCCACCGGCCTGCAACTGCAGGGCATGCAGCGGATGGTGTCGCCGGAGGTCCGGGAGCGGATCGGCCGCTCGGTCGAGGACATCGACGCCACCATCAGGGAGTTGCGGGCCGCCATCTTCGAGCTGCATCACCAATCCGGCCGCAGCTCCCTGCGCGCCGACGTACAAGAGCTGATCGAGGATTACACAGCCGCCCTGGGGTTCGAGCCGGAGCTGGTCATTACCGGCCCGCTCGACAGCGCGGTGCCGACGGTGGTGCGTCCGCAGATCCTGGCAGCGATACGCGAGTCGTTGTCGAACGTCGTGCGTCATGCCGACTCGTCCAGCGTCAAGGTGGAGATCATCGTCACCGGTGAGGACGTGACGGTCCGGGTGTCCGACGACGGCGTCGGGATCACCTCGACCGCCCGGGAGAGCGGACTGCGCAACCTGCGAGAGAGGGCTGCTGGACTGGGTGGTGCCGTACGGCTGGAATCGATTCAGCCACACGGCACCGTGCTGGAGTTGCGCGCGCCCCTCCACGCACCCTCCAGCTGATCAGCCGTCGTCTCTGGATCCGTGGACGACTGCGACGGGGCAGGTCGCGTGCTGCAACACTCCCCTGGAGACTGAGCCGAGTAGCACGGCTGTCAGATGATGCCGGTGATGGCCACCGACCACGAGCAGTTGCGCCTCGGCCGACTCCGCAGCGGCGATGACGCCCTCGACCGGGTGCCCCCTGGTCACGTCGACATCGATCTCCAGCTCGGGGTACTTGTGCCGCCACTGGACGGCGACCGCCTCGATGTGGTGCTGTGCCGACTTCGCCCACTCCACGCCGAGGCCATCGATGGTCATCGAGTCCCAGCTGTAGACGTTCGGGAGGTCCCAGATGTGCACCATCCGCAACCGCGCGTGCCGCTCGGTGGCAGCCGCGACGGCGAACTCGATCGCCGTGTCGCTCTCACCGGAGTCGTCCAGCGCGACCAGGACGGGCCCGGTGTGATCGGGCGGCTTCCAGCCGTCCGGTACGACGACGACCGGTACGCTCGCCTGGTTCGCGACGGCCTCCGAGGTGGAGCCGATCAGCAGCCGCTTGAAGCTGCCGATGCCACGCCGGCCGACCACCAGCATCTGGCTCTGCGTAGCCAGCCCGGCCAAGGTGGCCGCCGGCTTACCGAGCACGATGTCTGCCTCATGGTCGAGGAGGCCGTTCCCGTCCTCCATCTGCTGCTGAACCTCTTGCACGAGGTCCATCGCGGCGTCGTCGATGACGGCCGGCTCCCAGTACGGTGCGTGCCGCAACTTGTCCTCGATCACGTGCACCGCACGAAGTGGCTGGTGTCGCAGCACGGATTCCTGCAGCGCCCACTCCAGCGCACCGGTGTCTCGCCAGGCGCCGTCGAGGCCCACGTAGATGACGGGTTTGGTGGCCACCGCTAGAAGCCGGCCATCGGGCCACTGCTGCCCTTGCCGGATGGGTCCTGCCGCCGGTGTGTTGTAGTGGTCACGTCGGATCCTCTCGGTTCGGTTGGTACCCCGATCGTCGGGCCCGGGTAGCCGGCACAGGCAGGGGCAGTGGTCACCCAACCGGGTGCCGAAGGGCCCACCTGATCGGGACCGATGCCTGCTGTGTGTCCCTGTCCGCACGCGGAGGCTTGAGGTGCGGCAGTCGTTGCCGCCCGAGCAAGTCGAGGAGGCCCCCTCATGTCCGAGGACGAGCTGTCGATGGAACAGATCGACGTACTGCTAGGCGCTGCAGTAGCGGCACCGAGCATGCACAACACGCAGCCGTGGCGTTTCGAGGTGAACGGTCACGTGATCGACGTGTTCCTGGACGGCTCCCGGGGATTGCCGGCGGAGGACTCGACCGGCCGGGCGATGCGGATCGCAGCCGGTGCCGCGACGTTCAACCTGCGGTGCGCGGCCGCCTCGATCGGTTTCGACAGCTGGTTCGGTCTGGCGCCCTTCCCGCATGAGCCGGATCTGGTCGCCCGCATCGTCGTCGGACCGTCCGGTGTACCGGACAAGGCGCTGAAAGACCTCTGTGATCAGATCCCCCGGCGTCACACCAGCCGGGAGCAAGCCAGGCCGGTGCAAGTGTCGGCCGATGACCGGCTGCTGCTGACGCGGGCCGCGCTCGCCGAGGGTGCCGAACTCAGCTGGCTGCCGGCGGCGCAGGTCAAGGAGGTCCTCGACATGCTGGTCGACACAGACCTGCGCGATATCGGCGATTGGCATCGCAGCGCGGAACGCGCGCACTGGGTCGGCGGCATCCGCGCTGCTGACGGCGTTCCGAGCGCCTCGCTCGGGCCGCGCTCGGCGGCCTACCCGTCACCGGTCCGCGACCTCGGCGCCGCACCAGCCGACCGGATGCGTGCCAGCGCGGTCTTCGAAGCGGAACCCGCGCTGGCTGTGCTGTTCACCGAGGGCGATGCCGCCGCCGACCAGCTCCTGGCGGGGCTGGCCCTCGAGCGAGTACTGCTGACCGCGACCCGGGAAGGCCTGGCCGCATCATTCCTGAACCAGCCACTGGAGTACGACGACCTGCGCTGTGCCGTGCAGCGGACCACTGGCAAAGCCGGTTTCGCCCACATGGTCGTCCGGTTCGGACACAGCACCGTCACCGCCCGCACGCCGCGCCGACCGGTCTCTGAGGTCGTTCAGGCCGTACCGACGGGCGCGGAGGGGTCACGATGACCGGCATCAGCTCCCTGCAGGCTGAACTCGACCGCTGGGAGAAGGACCTGGCGGCGCTTGAGGACGAGTACACGGCCGACTGCTGGAGCGAGCCCGAGAAGCTGATGTTCACCTTGCAACGAACGGCGGCCACCTACCGCCGCCAGGTACTCCCCCGGATCGCGGCTGACCGTGAACTGCTGCAGCCGGCGATACCGGACGGCGAGGCGCCCGCCGCACTCGCGGCGTACAGCACGATCATCGCCGACGAACTCTCCCGGCTGGTGGACCATCTGGACGAGCTCCGACGTGACCTCGTCCGGTCCGGCCAGACCGCACAGATCCAGTTGCGCGCGACCGAGCTGCTGGCGGCGACGCGCGCCCTCGGAACCGTCGTACTGCGGTTCGGGCAGGAGGTCGAACTACCTAGCTTGTCCGCACGATTGAGCCCGGAGCAGTCCGACCAACTGGCCGCCGCGGTCCACGCCTACGAGAAGAGCATTCAATGACAATAGGGCCGCCGTCACAGCCGGAACCCGTCCTCAGCCAGGACGAGGTCGGCATCCTCGTCAGCTCAGCGATGACGGCGCCGTCGATGCACAACACGCAGCCGTGGCGTTTCGAGATCATCGGCCCGCTGGTCGACGTGATCCTCGACCAGGACCGTACGCTCCCCGCCGAGGATCCGGCCGGCCGGTTCATCCGGATCGGGCTCGGTGCAGCCACCTTCAACCTGCGGGTCGCCGCGGCCATGCTCGGCTATCGGACCAACTTCGCCCTCGACCCTGACCGGGCGCACCCGGAAATCGTTGCGCGCGTCTTCCTCGGCGAGCGGCAGACAACGGTCCCACCACTCGGCGACCTGTACGGCGAGCTGCGGCGCCGGCACACCTACCGGGGACCGATGATGGCGGCGGAACTCCCCCCTCGCGTGCTCGACCTGGTCGCCGAGGCCGCCCGCGCGGAGGGAGCCGATCTGCACTGGCTGGATGCCGGGGAGCGCGACAAGCTCGGCCAGATCCTGCACGAAGCCGACGAACTGGACGGCCTCGACGAGGATCACCTCACGGAGCGGGGCCGCTGGATCGGCGGAGACCGTACGAGTGATGGCGTTCCCGAGGCGACACTCGGCCCGCTGCCGGCCGGACCGGCGGCCGTCCGGAACCTGTCGGCCGGATTCGACAATCCCGGCCGGAGCGCGGCGGTCTTCGAGCAGACGCCGGTGATCGCGATCCTCACGACGCCGGCCGACGGGCCGGCGGACTGGCTGCGTGCCGGCATGGGCCTGCAACGCGCGCTGCTGACAGCGGCGTCCTACGACCTGGCAGCATCGTTCCTCAACCAGGCACTCGAGTACGCGCAGCTCAGGCTGCCGGTAGAGGAACTGGTCGGCCATACCGTCCGGCCACAGCTGATCATCCGGGTCGGCTACCCGGCCCATGAGGGCGGTGTTGCGCCACGTCGGCCCTGGCAGGAGGCCGTCACCGACTGGCACTGACCACAAGCGGCCGGCGTCTGGTGGCGCTCACCACTTCGCCTCTCGACCGATCCTGATCCAGTCGTCCTCCCACTCGCACATCCGGCGCCGTTCCAGCGGAACACGGGCACCCAGGACCAGCAGCCAGAGCAGGAACCACGAACCGATCACGGCGGCGAGGCCGGCGCCACCACCCCGGGCGGCGCTGTCACCCGCAGGACGTGGCGCCGTTGCGATCGCGCCGGACCGATCCAGCCAGATCGTCAGCTCGGTGTTCGCCTTGGTTCCCAGTGCTACGTCGGCCCGGCCCTCGCGCAGCGATCCGTCGCTGTGCTGCCACACCACCCGAGATCCCCATGCCACCTCGCTGGGCACGTCAGGCATCCCAACCGGGGCGTCCTCGGCGGTTCTGGCCTGCACCGGGTGGAGAACGCTGCGCTGTTGTGCGGCGTACTGCTCGCTCCGCTCGCGGACCCAGGTACCGAAGGCGGCACCGACCGGCACCGCGACCAGCCCGGCGAGGATGGCGAGCAAGACCACGGTCGACTCGATCCGGTCCACCCGTCGTCGCAGCGGGTTGCGGCGGCCGAAGCCGAAGCGGCGTAGCTGCATCAGTACCCACAGCTCGCCACGGCGGTCTTGAGCGGTCTTCATCACAGCC
>JAWWOY010000954.1:0-7971 GCA_033851195.1 Kribbellaceae bacterium
ACCTGCTCCAGTACGACGGCTACCCGTCCATCGGGTGCCAGCCGTGCACCAAGCAGGTGGCTCCCGGCGAGGATCCGCGCAGCGGTCGCTGGGCCGGCCAGGGCAAGATCGAGTGCGGGCTGCACACATGAGCGTCCTGGTCAGCGAACTCGACGCCCTGGAGAGCGAGTCGATCTTCGTCTTCCGCGAGGTGGCTGCGGAGTTCGAGCGTCCGGTGATCCTGTTCTCCGGCGGCAAGGACTCGATCGTGATGCTGCACCTGGCCCGCAAGGCGTTCGCGCCGGCCGCGGTGCCATTCACGCTGTTGCACGTCGACACCGGGCACAACTTCACCGAGGTGCTGGAGTATCGCGACGCCACGGTCGCGGCCCTTGGCCTGAAGCTGGTGGTGGCGAAGGTGGAGGACTACCTGGCCGATGGCCGGCTACGGGAGCGGTCCGATGGCACGCGCAATCCCCTGCAGACCATTCCGTTGCTCGACGCAATCAACGGCAACCGGTTCGACGCTGTCTTCGGCGGCGGCCGGCGGGACGAGGAACGCGCCCGCGCGAAGGAGCGGATCTTCAGCCTGCGCGACGAGTTCGGCCAGTGGGACCCGCGCAACCAGCGTCCCGAGCTGTGGTCGCTGTACAACGGCAGGCACCGGCCGGGCGAGCATGTGCGGGTGTTCCCGCTGTCCAACTGGACCGAGTTGGACGTGTGGAACTACATCGACCGCGAAGGCATCGAGCTGCCGAGCATCTACTACGCGCACGAACGGGACGTGTTCGAGCGCGACGGCATGTTGCTTGCCGTCGGCCCCTACTCCCTCCCCCGTGCTAACGAGACTGTCGCACCGCGGATGGTTCGCTACCGGACCGTCGGCGACATGTCCTGCACCGGCGCAGTCGCCAGTACGGCGGCCACGCCGGCTGAGGTGGTCGTCGAGGTGGCCGCGAGCGAACTGACCGAGCGGGGCGCGACCCGGGCCGACGACCGGGTCAGCGAGGCCGCGATGGAAGACCGCAAGCGGGAGGGCTACTTCTAATGGGCACAGCTGAGCACACCCTTCTTCGCCTCGCCACGGCCGGCTCGGTGGACGACGGCAAGTCCACCCTCGTCGGTCGACTGCTGCACGACTGCAAGGCGATCCTGGCCGACCAGATCGCCCACGTGCGGACCGTCTCCCAGGCCAGGGGTGGTGACTTCGACTTCGCCTTGCTGACCGACGGCCTGCGCGCCGAGCGGGAGCAAGGCATCACCATCGACGTCGCCTACCGGTACTTCGCGACCGAGAAGCGCTCCTTCATCCTGGCCGACTGCCCCGGGCACGTGCAGTACACCCGGAACACGGTCACCGGTGCCTCGACCGCCGACGTCGTCGTCATCCTCGTCGATGCGCGGCACGGCGTACTGGAGCAGACCCGGCGGCACCTCGCCGTGGCCGGCCTGCTCCGGGTCCCGCACGTCCTGCTCGCCGTCAACAAGATCGACCTCGTCGGCTATGACGAGGCAGTCTTCAACGGCATCGCCAAGGATGTGTCCGAACTGGCCGACCAACTGGGCATGCGCGACGTCCAGGCGATCCCGGTGTCGGCCCTGATCGGCGACAACGTGGTCGATCGGTCCGAGGCCACCGGCTGGTACGACGGCCCGACGCTGCTGGAGTTCCTCGAGAACGCCGACGGGCGAGACGACATCTCGGCCCAGCCGCTGCGGTTCCCGGTGCAGTACGTGATCCGGCCGCAGACCCCGGGTGAGTACCGCGACTACCGCGGCTACACCGGGACAGTTGCCTCCGGCACCGTGTCGGTGGGCGACCAGGTGATCGTGTTGCCGGCGGGGCGTCGTACCGAGGTGTCCGGCATCGACCGCGCTGTCATCGGGCCTTCGACCACAGCGGTGGCATCCCGGCCGTCCGCGGTGGCCGGCGAGGCCGTCACGGTCCGGCTGGCCGACGACCTGGACGTTGCCCGCGGTTCGGTCATCGTCGCCGCAGACGCCTCCCCCGGAACCAGGCGGGAGCTGTCCGCAACCCTGTGCTGGCTGTCCGACCGCCCATTGACCGTGGGCGCCCGGCTGCTGATCAAGCACACCACCACTACCGCCCAGGCGATCGTCACCAAGATCAACGGTGCTCTCGACGTCACTGGCACCGGCACGCTCGAAGTTTTACCCGCCTCCGGGCTCGAACTGAACGACATCGGCAAGGTGCAGCTCAAGGTAGCCGCACCGCTGGCCGCCGATCCGTACTCCCGCAACGCCATCACCGGATCGTTCCTGCTCATCGACGCCCACGATGGGTGGACGCTGGCGGCCGGGATGATCGACGACGAAGAAGGGGAACTGCTGTGACTGCTCCAGCACTCGTGATCCTCGCCCACGGCAGCCGCGACCCGCGCTCGGCCGCCACCGTCCACTCGCTGGTCGACTCCCTCCGCACCATGCGGGACGACCTGCGCATCGAGGCTGCCTTCCTGGATCACTGCCCCCCTTCGCCGTACCAGGTGTTCGACAAGCTCGTCGCCGAGGGCGTCGAGGAGATCGTCGTGTTACCGCTGCTGCTGTCCACCGCCTACCACGCCAGGGTCGACGTACCGGCCGTGGTGGACGGGGCCAGCGGCCGGTACCCGGACCTGCGCATCATCGCCTCGGACCCGCTCGGGCACGACGACTCGCTGCTCGACGTACTGGATCGCCGGATGCGCGCGGAACTGAAGGACGGACGCGTGCGCGAACTGGACGCGCTGGTACTGGCCTGCGCCGGTTCGAGCGACGGCCAGGCCAACGCGGCGATCGCCCGGCTGGCGAGGCTCTGGGGCCAGCGGCACAAGCTGCCGGTGACGGCGGCCTTCACCACGGCCGCCTCTCCGAGCCCAGCTGAGGCGGTTCTCCAGTGGCGTCTGGAGGGCCGGCGTCACGTGGCGGTCGGCTCGTTCTTCCTGGCGCCAGGACTGTTGCCGGACCGGGCTGAGCAGACAGCCCGCAAGGCCGGGGCGGTCGCGGTATCGCGCCCGCTCGGCGCCAGCGCAGAGATCGCCCGCCTGGTCCTCCTCCGCTACGGCGTAGCCGGCCTGGACCTCCTGAACCTGGCCGACCCGGCCCCCCGCCCAGTCCTCCTCCGCCCCGAACTACGCACCGCCTAGGCGCGCCACCACCCACGCATACAGAACCCCCGTGAAAGCGGTTACCGCAGCCGCCAACGGGGGTTCTGTATGCACGCATGGCGGCGGCCCGGGTCACGCACGCCAGCCATCGAGGCGACCCGCGCAGCGAGCCCTCGGGGAAGCCCCACCGACCACCACCCACGCACACACAACCCCCCGTGAAAGCGGTTACCGCACCCGCCAACGGGGGTTGCGTATGCACGCGCGGCGGCGGCCCGGGTCACGCAGCAAGCCGTCGGGGATCCCGAACACCGCGGACTGCGGTCAGGGACTCACTGACCCAGTCGTCGTCGAGCATCACGTCCTCCCAGGAGTACCTCAGCAGAAGCCACCCGCACATCGCGAGGTTGACGTGGCGGCGGCAGTCCTTCCGCAACGCCGCGCGCGTTCCATGGAAGGCGAAGCTGTCCGCCTCGAGCACGATCCTGAGCTGGGGATTCGCCAGGTCCACCCGCGCCGAAAAACCTTGACCACTGATCGTGTACTGCGGGATGAAACCGGTGATGCCCGCCTCGATAAGCCTCGCCCGCAGCACCGACTCCAGCGCCGACTCGGAACGCCCGTCCGCTAGGTCAGCGACCTGGATCGCCTTTCGCCGGCCCGCGCCTCGGAGTGCGTGAGCCGCTTCCCCGAGGATCTCGGGTTGCACCTTGCCTGACCGGACCGCCGAGTCCGCGACTGCCAGAGCGTCACCGAACGGTAGGTATCGTGCGCAATCGAGCACGGTCCGCAGCGGCGACGTCGCCTTCCCCAGCCAGGCCGCCGTACTCGGCCGGTTCGCCTCCCCGAAGCCGAGCGGCACATGCCCTGACCCGCCCGCATCGGATCCGCTTGCCGACCCGGCTGAACTGCTACCTCCTAGCGCGGATCCACCAAGCAATGGGTCATTCGTCTTGTGGAGGATGCAGGGCAGATCAGTCGAGCGCCGACGCTGAGTCCGCCCGATCGTCACGTGAGGCAGCAGTGGTCTGGTCACAACCTGGAACCCGTGGTGCAAGGCCGCGCTCTCGCGCGAAAGGATCCCCCCGTTGGCTCGGGCGACCGTCAGATCCGAGGCAGCCTCCGGCAGCGCGTACACCCCTTTCGCAACCCGGCAGATCTGCCCGCGCTCCAACGCGGTCCGGATCGACCACGCCGTGGTGAGTCCGGAGAGGTCCGCGAACCTCGCGCTGCCGCCTACTCGCTGCAAGATGCCTACCGGGTCGCCCATTCCCTAAGCCTGCCGTTTCCGTCAGCCCAGCGTCGCCGGTTATCCACAACGCTCGAGCCGCCGTCCGCGCATACACAAGTCCCCCCGGCGCTCAACTGTCTTGCTCAACTCACGGCCGGCCCCAGACCCATGTATGCAGCCATGGCGGTCCGGCTCGCGCTGGGGTGGATATGGCAGCCCGCCTCGGTCAGGTGGCGGCGAGGCGGGCCTTCTCCTTTTCGACGTCGAAGTCCGCCTTCGGCCACTGCGGGTCGAGGTCCTTGAGGGTTTCGAGCAGGAGGGTCGTCACCGCCCAGTTGCGGTACCACTTGCGGTCGCTCGGGATCACGTACCAGGGGGCGTCGGGGTTGTTGCACCTCTCGAGCGCGGCTTGGTACGCCTCGGCGTACGCGGGCCAGAATTGGCGCTCGTCGACGTCGGCCGGGTTGTACTTCCAGTGTTTGGTGGGGTCCTCGAGCCGGGCCTGCAGGCGGGCCTGCTGCTCCTCCCGCGAGATGTGCAAGAAGCACTTCACCACGGTGATGCCCTTGGCTGTCAGTTCGGCCTCGAAGTCGTTGATCTGCCCGTAGCGGCGGTTCCAGACCGCCGGCGCGACCAGGTTGTGGACCCGGACGATCAGCACATCCTCGTAGTGGGAGCGGTCGAAGATACCGATCATGCCCTCATCGGGTAGGGCCTGACGAACGCGCCAGAGGAAGCCTCGCCGCTTCTCCGACGGGGTCGGCGCCTTGAAAGAGGTGATCCGCAATCCCTGCGGGTCCATCAGACCGGCGCCGTGCCGGATCGTGCCGCCCTTGCCGGCTGTGTCCATGCCCTGCAGGACGAGCAGAACGCTTCGCGTGCCACCCTTGCGACCCTCGGCGTACAGGCGTTCTTGCCACTCGGAGACCTCGGGGCCAAGTGCGGTCAGGGCGACCTTGCCCTCGTCCTTGTTGCCGGAGAAGCCGGTCGTCGCGCGGGTGTCGTAGGCGCTCAGGTCGACCGGTCCGGGCGGTACTCGCAGTTGGTCCAGAAGTTTGCCGGTCGGGAGAGTGACAGCGGCCGGGACCTTTTCCTTCGAGCTTCGCTTCTTCGCCATCCCGCCATCCTGCCCCATCCCCACCGGTTCGAGGGTGAGGACAGGGCAGGACCGGAGAGGGTCAGCGCCGGGTGACGGCGCTGCCGAGGTCCCAGCTGATCGACGTCGAGTACAGCGCGAAGCGGTAGTCCCGCGTCTTGCTGTACCGGTAGGCCATGGTGACCTCGCCGTACTTGTTGGTGTAGACGGACTTCAGGTTCTGCCAGGTGGTGGAACCGAGCTCACGGAACTGGAAAACTCCGCCGGCCGAACGCTTGAAGTACTTGTTCGTGCTGACCGAGTAGAGCAGCGACGTCCCCTTCAGCGTGACGACATCGGCCGTGCGCGAGGACGAGATCCACGCACCAGCCGCCAGCTTTACCGTAGAGGCGGGCGCATTCTGCGTCAGGGCGTTGTTGGCCGCATCCCAGGAACCGGCACCACGCCACGTCATCGCGCCGATCGGGTAGTCCGAGTAGACATCCCACGTCACGCTGTTCACGTTGTCGAACGCCAGACCGTCAACCGCACCAAGGCTCGGGTGAACGAGGTTCCAGCCCGACCAACTGCCCGACGTGGTGCAGTTACCGGTAATTTTCGCCGGCAGGCCGACGTAGGGCTTGCCGATGGCGACACGACTCGGAACCGACAAGCTGCAGGTTCCAGCCGCAGCCAGGCCGGGCGTCGCGACCGCATGCTGCGGCGCCGTTACCGGCCCGGGCTTCGCGGCCGAGGCTCCGAGCGGCAGCAGTGCGGCAACGCCGACCGCAACCACCACGGACGCGAGGGTACGACGGATCATTCAGTACTCCTTGTGTCATACGTTGATGGCACTGGGACCCCCTCAGCACCGATTACCGGCCGGACTCTATCGTCCGCGAGGACCAACAAGTCAATCGCTGCAGAAAGTTGCAACGCGGTCCCTAAGTCAGGCGGCGCGCGCCGTCACTCAGAAGATCCGGATCGACTCAGCGAGTAGTGACCGCGCTCCCCGCAGCCCAACTGATGGACGTCGAGTACACCGCGAACCGATAATCCCGGACCTTGGAGTACCTGTAGCTCAGGCTCACCACGCCGGCAGAGTTCGTCCGGACCGATCTCAGGTTCTTCCACGTGGTGGTGCCGCTTTCGCGGAACTGGAACATGCCTGCGGCCGAACGCCTGAAGTAGCTGTTGTTGCCGACGGAGTAGAGCAGCGACGTTCCCCTCAGGGTCACCCCGCCACCGAACCGCGCGGACGAGATCCCCGCGCCGGCCGCCAGGCGCACATCGCTAGACGGGGAATTCTGCGGACGATACGCACCACCCACGTCCCATGCGGTACCGGCCCGCCAATTGTGTAAACCAATCGTATGGAAGCTGTAGAAATCCCAGATATCGGTTCGTGTCCCGTTGAAGATCGTAATGTCCTGAAATCCCTGAGTCGGGTGATAGAGGTCCCACGAGCCGTAGCCGCCGTTGACGCAGTCGCCGCTCATCGTCAAGGTGATGGCGGTGTACGGACGTCCGATAGCTACCCTCGACGGCACGTGCAGAAGGCAACTTCCCACTGCGTTGGCGACCGGCGCAGACACCGATACGACGACTACTGAAACATTCAGGGCTGTAACAGCAATCAGGGCTGTAACCAAGGGTATTGCGCGACGTACCATCAGTGACTCCCTCTCCCGAGCACCAACGGAGCACGGGATGGTTCCCCCCATCACCGCATGTGTGGAAATCCTACGGCAATCCCACCGGATCGGCAGACCGAGAATTTCTCGATCGGTGAATTAATTGGTCAGTCTTGAGCCCGCGTTGGCGAGGGCGATCAAGCGGGACAGGGCGTGGAGATATTTCTTCGGCAACGCCCTTGAGCATGGCTGGGGAACATCCGGTCCAGTGGCACTCCCCCGCCACTAGCCGGAGGTCGCGGTCATACATGCGGTCGGCGAGCACGACCAGCCGCAAGGCGACGTTCTCGGCGGTCAGATCGCGGACATCGAGGATCCCGACCGTCTCCGCCCCGTCCAGCAAGGCGCCGTACTTGCTCGGGTGCAACTCCGCCAAGTGCCGATGCGGATCCACAAAGTGATCACACGACGCCCCCGGCGTTCGCCCGCCACTCGCGCCACCTCAGCATCCGGCCAAGGTTCCGGTGCCACCGGCAGGCCTCGGTGACGATAGTCGCGCCCGTCGATCCGCCGTACGTCGAAGTGCTGACAGGCTTTGGATCTCCGGCAGGAAGTCGATCGCCTGGAACCGTCCCTCGCCCACTTTGTCCGGCAACGGGTTCGGCGTGGCGGCCAGTTGGACCCCGGCCTCGACCAGCTCGACCAGCAGCCGGGAGATGAGCACGATGTCCCCCGGTCGGCCAGCTCGAACTCGTGCCACAACGAGGCGAGTAAGTGCGTCTTGCCGACGCCGAAGCCACCGTCCAGGTAGCTGCCCGGCTTCTCCTCCGCGCCTGCTCCGGACCGCCGCAGCCACGACCAGCGGGACCGCTCCTGCCGGGGCCGGGCGAAGCGCCGTACTGCGGGAAACCAATACAGCGAGGGCCCCGGACTGGCTGGGTTCGG